>CAVEPP010000058.1:0-8680 GCA_963617605.1 Alloprevotella sp.
AAATAGCGGAAATGCTCGATGCGTTCGTAATGCTCCATGTCGATATAGCGAAAGCTCATGGCGTCTCCTTTCGCCGCCGGGGACGCAGCAGCGCGCGTCCGGCGGGCTTTTCCACAAGATACGTGAGCGCCGCGGCAAGCAGGAACGCGGCGGCAAAGCAGAGCAGCGTATATTTCGTCTGCCAGGCGCGCCCCTCGCTCATCTGCGGGAACTCGGAGATATACGCCGGGATGTGAAACTCCTTGAGCTTCACGGCGAGGAACTGGTGCCAGATATAAAAGTTATAGGATATGGCGCTCAAAAACCGGACAAGGCGATTCCCAAAGGCACGATCTACGCTTTCCGGCGCACGGCCGGCAAAATAGAGAAATGCCGCACCGCAGAGGCCGAGCGGCAGCCGCCAGAGGAGCTGCGCCGTTTTGATCTCCGCGTCTCCCGCCGCGTTCTGCCGCCAGAGGACGGCAAACGCGCCGATGAGCGCGAGCAGCGCGAGCGGAAGGAAACCCCACCGGCGCGGCGCGGCCGCGCGCTTTTCAAGAAGATGCGCCGCGAACATGCCGAGCGCGTAGAGATCGAGCATGCAGGGGAGCTGATTCACCCAGAGCGAAAGCTCGTGTGCGCGCACCGCAACGAGAGCGCGGCTCACGAGCGCCGCGAGCGTCATAAGCGAGAACGTGAGCGCCGGGTGCTTCCCGAACGCGCGGGCGAGCAGCGGGAAGATGAGATAAAACTGCATCTCCACCGCGACGGTCCAGAGCGCGGCGTTGAGGCTCGTCCAGTAATACGTGTCCATGGAGAACGTGTGCGTAAACGTGAGATGCGCAAGGAGATCGCGCCAGAGCGGAGCGCTCCCGACGGCGCGGCCGCGCGCGAGAGCAAACACCGCCGCGACGAGCACCGCGAGCAGATAGCACGGCAATATCCGGCAGAGCCGCCGGTAATAAAAGCCCTTCACGTCCGCGATCCGCCCTTCCGCGCGGACAAGCGGACGGTAGAGCAGAAAGCCGGTGAGCAGCAGCGTGAGATCCACAAGCATGTACCCGCGCCGCACGATGCGCTGAAGATCAAAATAGTGCCCGCCGATCACGAACGACGGATCGAGCCACGACTGCTGCCAGATGTGGAACCACGCCACGGTGAGGATGCACAGGATACGGAGAACATCCGCCGCGGCAAAGTACCGGCGGCCGGCGTTCACAGGGAGAGGATCTCGCATTGGAACCCCGTTCCCTTCACGGTGATCATGCCGTAGGTCTGCCGCCCCATGCCGGCAGAGCCGGGGTTAAAGAGCGTCACATCGCCCATGCGGAGGAAGTCCGCCTCGTGCGTGTGGCCGAAGAGCGCGAGCTGCGCTCCGGAAAAGTGCGCGGCGTTCGCCAGGCTCTCGTACCCGAGCTTCACGTTGTACCGGTGGCCGTGGGTCATAAAAATGCGCACGCCGTCGGCGTTAAAGAGAAGGTTCTCCTCCGCATCGCTGCGGGAATAGGCGTCGCAGTTGCCGCGCACACAGCGCAGATCGAGCGAGGGGAAATACGCCGCGATCGCCTCGGCGTCGCGTACATAGTCGCCGAGATGGAGCACCATGTCGGGCTTTTGTTCCTCAATGGCGGCGAGCATCGGCTCCTTCACGCCGTGGGAATCCGAAAAAACGGCAATACGCATAAAGCACTCTCTTTCTCCCCGCTGCATATAATCCTTACAGGGGGTGGAACGGATGATGGATATGGAAAAGCTGGGCGCGGAGCTGCTCTCCGGGCGGCAGGGCGGCGCGATCCGCGACATGGCCAACTCGCCCGAGGCGAAAAAGCTCGGCGCGGCGATCGATCCCGCCGCGGCGGAGCGGGCGGTGCGCAGCGGCGACGCCGCGCAGCTCAAAGCGCTCCTCACGCAGATCCTCTCGACAAACGAGGGCAAAGCCCTGGCCGAAAAGCTCTCGCGCTTCGGGAACGGAAAATGAGCGAGCTGGAAGACCGGCTCAACGCCGTACTCTCCAACCCCGAGGAGATGAGCCGCATCGCGGCTATGGCGCAGAAGCTCATGGGAAATCTCCCCTCGGAGAGCGCCGCGCCGCCTTCTGCGCCGGAAGCGCCGGGCGGCGGGCTGCTCAGCGGTCTTGCGGGGAGTCTGCCGGGGCTTTTGTCGCGCCTCACGGCGGGACAGAGCGGAAACGGAAAAAAGCAATTGGCCGACGCGCTCGCGCCGTATCTGAGCGCGGAGAGGGCGCGCCGTCTCTCCCGGGCGCTGCGCATTGCGGGCGCGGCGCGCATCGCCGGGGCGGCCTTTTCGGAATGGGGGCGCAGCGATGGCCTATAACCGCTATAACGGCAGCACCGGCGAGCGCACGCGCGTGGAAGATCCGTCTCCGGCGGAAAACATGCCGCAGGAATCGCCGCTGCCGCGCGAGAGCGCGCCGGAGCGTCCCCCACCGCCGCCGGAGAGTGAAAAAACGCCGCCCTCGCCGCTGCTGTCTCTTCGCAGCGGGCTGGACGGCATCTTCGAGCGGCTCGACCCAAAGCGGCTGGAGACCGAGGACCTTCTGGTGCTGGCGATCTTGTGGCTGCTCTACCGGGAGAGCGGCGATTGGGAAATGCTCATCGCGCTGGGCGCGTACTATTTCGGTCTGTAGGGACGGCTCACGGTTTCGTGCTGCCGTCCTCTTTTTTGTCCGGCTTCTTTGCCGCGGGATTCGCGGGGAAATGATGGCCCGCGAAAACATACAGCCATATGCCGAGCGCGAGCGCCACCGCGCCGAGCAGCAGCCAGAAGCGCTTCGCGGCGTTCGCCGCGAGCAGCACCGCCGCCGCGCCGAGAATGCCGCTGGCGGCATAGAGCACGGCGACCGCTTGCTTCTGCGTAAGCCCCAGCGCGAGCAGCCGGTGGTGGATGTGGCCGCGGTCGGGATGGAACGGGCTCTCGCCCCGGCTCAGCCGCCGGATGACGGCGAACGCGGTGTCCGTGAGCGGCAGCGCCAGCGTGAGCACCGGCACCGCGAACGCGACGAGCGTGTACATTTTAAAGAGGCCGAGCACCGACGCCGTGGAGAGCACATAGCCCAAAAGCAGTGAGCCAGAGTCGCCCATGAAAATTTTGGCGGGATTGATGTTGAATGGGAGAAACCCGAGACACGCGCCGCCGAGCGCGGCGACGAGCACGGAGATCTCCGTCGCCTCCGGAAGGAAGAGCGACACTGCGAGCATCGAGGCGCATCCGATGCCGCACACACCCGCGGCGAGCCCGTCGAGCCCGTCAATGAGATTCAGCGCATTCGTCATGCCGACGATCCAGAGGAGCGTCACCGGGATGCTCAGCGCGCCGAGCGCGATCGCCTCGGCGGAGGCGTCGCCGGGGTTGGTGAGAATACGGATTACGACGCCGTGCCGGATGGCGACGATCGCGGCGATGATCTGCAAAACGAGCTTGACCCACGGGCGGAGCGAAACGAGATCATCCACCGCGCCGGTCACAACAATAATAACGCTGCCGAGCAATATGCCCTGCACCGGCTCGTCGATGCCCGTAAACGGCAGCACTCCGGCGAGAAAACCGGCAAACAGCGCCAGCCCGCCGAGCCGGGGGATCGGATGGTCGTGGACGCGCCGGGACTCGCCCGGCATGTCCATCGCGCCGATCTTGCAGGCAAATTTTCGCACGGCGGGTGTGGCAAGCAGACACACCGCCGCCGCGGCGAGCAGCGCGAGCAGCACACGCACCCGCAGCCGCAGAGCCAGAGCAGGAAGCATTCCCTTCCGCCTTTCGTCAGTTAAAAGTTTTAGATTTGAACAAATCCGATTTTCTTGTAAACCTTACGCAGCGTGCGGTTGGCCGTGTAAGCCGCCCGCTCCGCGCCGTCGCGCAGGACGTCTTCGAGATACGCCTTGTCCTTCATCAGCCGTTCGGCCTCCTCGCGGATGGGATGCAGCGTTTCCACAACGGCCTCGCCCACGGCGGGCTTGAATACGCCGTAGCCCTTGCCGTCAAATTCGGCCTCGATCTCGTCCATCGTCTTACCTGTACAGACGCTGTAGATCTGCATAAGGTTCGTTACGCCCGGCTTTTCGGGGCTGGCGTAGACGCAGCGGCCGGTCTCGGAGTCCGTCACGGCGCGCTTGAAGCAGCGCATAATGTCGTCCGGGGACTGCATGATATAGATGCACCCGCCGGGGTCCTTGTCGGACTTGGACATTTTGTTTTCCGGGCTCGTGAGGCTCATAATGCGCGCGCCCGTGGGCGGGATATAGGGCTCGGGGATGGTGAACACGTCGCCGTAAATGTTATTGAAGCGCATGGCGATATCGCGGCAGATCTCCACATGCTGCTTCTGGTCGCCGCCGACGGGGACAAGGTCGGTCTGATAGAGCAGGATGTCCGCAGCCATGAGCGCGGGGTAGGTGAAGAGGCCGGCGTTGATATTATCCGCATTTTTGGCAGACTTATCCTTGAACTGCGTCATGCGGGAGAGCTCGCCGAACATGGTGTAGCAGTCAAGCACCCAGCCGAGCTGCGCGTGCGCGGGGACGTGGCTCTGGATGAACAGCGTATTCTTTTTCGGATCAAGACCGCAGGCGATGTACTGCGCGAGCTGCGAAAGCGCGCGGCGGCGCAGATCGGCCGGCACCTGCCGGACGGTGATGGCGTGCATGTCTACGATGCAGTAGTAGCATTCGTATTCATCGGAGAGCGCCACCCAGTTCTTGATCGCCCCCATATACGAGCCGAGCGTAAGATCGCCGGAGGGCTGGATGCCGGAGAATATGACTTTTTTGCGGGCAGCTTCTTCCATGATGATTCTTTCCTTTCTTAAATAATATAAGGTCACGTTTTGCACCTTATTTAATTATTATGGCATTATATCACGCCGGTTTTGGCTTGACAATACAGAGCCTATCCAATAAGATGGGAAAATGACAAAAGACCTTTGGGAGGTTTATCCGTATGGACAATACATGGTTTGAGAAAATGGAAGAGCGCATCCCGCGCGGCGAGGTGCGCACCCGCTTCGCGCCGAGCCCCACGGGGTATATGCATGTGGGCAATCTGCGCACGGCGCTCTACACCTGGTGCATCGCCCGTCACGCGCACGGCAAGTTCCTGCTCCGTATCGAGGACACCGACCAGTCCCGTCAGGTCGAAGGCGCGGTCGAGGTCATTTATAAAACGCTGCGCGACTGCGGTCTTGACCACGACGAAGGCCCCGACGTCGGCGGCCCGGTCGGTCCCTACGTCCAGACCGAGCGGCGCGACACCTATCTCCCCTACGCCAAGCGCCTTGTCGAGCGCGGCCACGCTTATTACTGCTTCTGCGACAAAACCGAGTCCGAGGAGGATTCCGGCGACTTCACCCGCAGGGACGATCCCTGCCGCGATCTTCCCGCGGAAGAGGTGCAGCGCCGTCTCGACGCCGGTATGCCGTGGGTCATCCGCCAGAAGATCCCCCACGAGGGCGAAACGACGTTCCACGACGAGATCTTCGGCGACATCACCGCGCCGAACGCCGATCTCGACGATCAGGTGCTCATCAAGCGCGACGGGCTGCCGACCTACAACTTTGCAAACGTCATTGACGATCATCTCATGGGCATCACCCACGTCGTGCGCGGCAGCGAGTATCTCTCCAGCGCGCCGAAGTACAACCTTCTGTACGAGGGTCTCGGCTGGGACGTGCCGAGCTATGTCCACTGCTCGCCCGTCATGCGCGACGCGCACAACAAAATGTCCAAGCGCCACGGCGACCCGTCCTACGAGGATCTTGTCGCGCAGGGCTTCCTCACCGAGGCGATCGTGAACTACGTCGCGCTCCTCGGCTGGGCGCCCGGCGGCGAGCGGGAGATCTTTTCGATCAACGAGCTCGCGGAAGCCTTCGATATGTCCCGCATCTCGAAATCCCCGGCCATCTTCGATATCGAAAAGCTCACGTACTTCAACAGCGAGTACATCAAGGCCATGTCTCCCGAGGCGTTCGCGCGCGTGGCCGAGCCGTGGATCCGCAAGGCCGTCAAGACCGAAAGCTATGATCCCGCCCTCATTGCCGCCATTTTGCAGCAGCGCACCGAAAAGCTCTCGGACATTCCCGAAAAGCTCGGCTTCTTCGACACACTGCCCGAGTACGACACCGCGCTCTACGTCCACAAGAAGTCCAAGTGCGATGAGACCGTTGCGCTCGACATGCTTAAAAAGATGCGCCCGCGTCTCGCGGCCATCACCGAGTGGACGGAGGAGGCCGTGCACGACTGTCTGATCGGCGCGGCGGCGGAATTCGGCTGCAAGAACGCTCTCGTTATGTGGCCCGTGCGCATCGCCGTTTCCGGCGAGGCCGTGACGCCCGGCGGCGCCGTGGAGATCTGCCGCATCCTCGGCCAGGCCGAAACGCTTGCGCGCATCGACAAGGGCATCGAGAAACTGGAAAAATGACAAAATAAGGTCGAGGAAATTCGGCAAAACAGCGCCTCTTTTCGCCATACTAAGCGAAAAGAGGTGCTGTATTATTATGAAGAAACGAACGACCATACGAATTATCTCCTTCCTCGCCGCCGCGGCCGTCGCGCTCGGCGCGGCGAGCGTCATTTTCTACCGCCGCGCCGTGACCGCCGAGCGGGAAGAACGCTACCGCGGGGAATACGCCTTTTCCGAGCTGTGCGCCGCGGCGGACGGCCTTTCCGCAGCGCTCGAAAAATCGCAGTACGCCGTGAGCCCGGCGATCACCGCCTCGCTCTGCGCGGAGGTCTATTCCCGCGCGCAGACGGCAAGCGCGGCGCTCTCGTCGCTCTCCATCCCGCTCATGGAGCTGGAGAATACGGCGTCCTTTTTTGCCAAGACCGGCGACTACGCGCTCTGGCTCCTGCGCGAGAGCAGCGGCGGCGACGATGTGACCGAGGAAGCGCGGGAAAATCTGCGCGCGCTCGGCGACACGGCCGCGCTTCTCTCCGGCAATCTGGCGCAGCTCCGTTCGGACGTTGCCGGGGGGCTCGTGAGCACCCACGCCGCCGCGATGGACGACGCTCTCCCCTCGCTCGGCGACAGCTTTCTCGGCATGGAGCAGGAGTTCCCGGAAATGCCGTCGCTCGTATACGACGGGCCGTTTTCCGCCTCCGTAGCCGAGCGCGAGCCGCGCATGATAAAGGATGCGCGCGAGGTGACGCAGGACGCCGCGGCGCTCGTCGCGGCAGGGTTTCTCGGCATGCGGAGCAATCTTGTTTCCGCCACCGGGGAGAGCGACGGTAAGATCCCCGTCTATCGCTTCACCGGCGGGGACTATACGGTGAGCGTCAGTCGCAAGGGCGGGTATGTCGTGCGCGCCCTGTCGCAACGTGCGCCGGCGCGCTCGGCCATCACCGCGGACACCGCGCTCGAAAAGGCCGCGGAGTTTCTCACCGCGCACGGCTACCGCGGCATGAAGGAGAGCTATCACATTCTCAAGGACCATGTGCTCACCGTGACGTACTGCGCCGAGCAGGACGGCGTGATGTGCTATCCGGACATGGTAAAGCTCGCTATCGCCATGGATACCGGCGAGATGCTGCGCTTTGACGCAGAAGCCTATCTCACGTCCCACGCCGAGCGGGATCTGCCCGAACCGGCGGTATCGGAGGAGGACGCCCGCGCAGCAGCAACCGAAGGCTTGACGGTCCAAAGCGAAAAGCTCGCCGTCATCCCGACGTCCGGCGCGGAGGAGATCTACTGCCGCGAGCTCATCTGCGAAACGGAGGACGGGCGGCATTATCTTCTCTATGTGAACGCGATGACCGGCGCACAGGAGAAGATTTTGATCCTTCTCGAGGACGAGAGCGGCACGCTCGCGCTCTGAAAACGCCCGGAATACCGGGAAAACTTGACAGAGACCGATTCGTATAGTAAAATACACACGCTACTGTGGAATAGTATAGATTCCGAAATTATGCAGTTTTTTATTATACGAAGGAGGTCATCCTATGGGCTTCATTCCGGAAACCACCTGCCGTCGTTGCGGCCAGAAATACTCCGGACTGCGCAACCGCTGCCCGAACTGCGGCACGCCCCGGCAGAATCAGCCGAACCGCGTACCGTATACGACCGCATCCGCCACGCCGAACACCGCCGCTTCCCGCCGTGCCGGTGCTGACATCCGCTGGCAGCTCATCTTCGGCGGCATTCTTCTCGTCGCTGTGATCCTCGCCGTCGTCGTACTCATCGTCGGCGGTGGGAAGGACTCCGGCTCCAACTCCGGCAACCGTCCGTCCGTGACGAATAACCCCGGCAGCCAGATCGTCTACAGCGCGGCCGACCTGCCGACGCCCAGCCCCTCGCCCGACCCGACGCCCGAAGCCAGCCCCACCCCGGTCATTGAGTCGATGGCGATCGCGTTCCTGAACAACAACGTCAAGGACCACTCTCTCACGCTCACGAACGCCGGCGAGCTTTCCATCGACCTCGATCTGAACGTCTTCCCGAATTCGGACGATCTGCCCGTGACGTGGCGCAGCAGCAACGAGAAGATCCTCACTGTGGATGACCGCGGCATCGTGACCGTCGTGGGCGCGTCGCCGAACATCTACGTTCACGCCACGATCATCGCCGAGTGCGGCGGTCTGCAGGACTATGTAACGATCTACGTCCCGACGTATCAGGCGGCGTACCTCACCGAAAACCTGTACGATCCCGACACGTATGAGCAGGATAATCTGGAGTGGGATACGATCATTTACGC
>CAVEPP010000059.1:0-8614 GCA_963617605.1 Alloprevotella sp.
ATGCTGTTATATGGCGAAATATTCGTTTTCGCCGTACAAAGAAAGGAGAATCCCATGAGCTTTATCACTCTCATCCTTGTCCTTGTGGCGGTGGCGGCGCTCATTGTGGTCGGCACGCGCAAAAAGGACGGCGGCGACGGGAAAAAGACCCTGCCGCGCACGATCGTGACGGTCGCGGCGGTGCTCGTGCTCGTTGGTGCGCTGGGCTTCGGCTCGGTGTACCAGCTGCAGGAGGACGAATACGCCGTCATCACAACGTTCGGCAAGCCGTCCGTTGTGAGCACGTCCGGCCTCAAGTTCAAAATCCCCATCATCCAGCAGAAGACCATCGTCAGCAAGGCGACGCAGGGCTTTGCGCTCGGTTACGATCTGCGCACGAACGCGAACAACGAGGACGAATCGCTCATGATCAGCGTGGACTTCAACTTCGTCAACGTGGATTTCTATGTGGAATACCGTGTGGACGATCCGGTGAAGTACCTCTATAACAGCGAAGAGCCGGAAGCCATTTTAAAAATGCTCTGCCAGAGCTACATCCGCGATACGATCGGGCTTTACGGTGTGGACGATATCATCACGACCGGCAAGGCGGAGATCCAGGGCGTCATCCGCGACAAGATCAGCACCCGTCTTGAGCAGGAGGATATCGGCCTTGTGCTTGTAAACATCGCGCTGCAGGACGCGGAGCCGCCCACGGTCGAGGTGCAGCAGGCATTCAAGGCGGTGGAGACCTCCAAGCAGGAGGCGGAGACCGCCCTCAACAACGCGAACAAGTATGCCAACGAGCAGCTGCCCGCTGCCAAGGCGAACGCGGACGAGATACTCCAGCAGGCGGAGGCCTACAAGGAATCCCGCATCGCCGAGGCCGAGGGTCAGGCCTCGCGCTTCACGGAGCTGTACGCCGAATACTCCAAGTACCCGGAGATCACGCGCCAGCGCCTGTTCTATGAAATGATCGCCAAGGTGTTCCCGGATATGAAGATCGTCATCACCGGCCGGGACGGCAGCGCATTGCAGACTGTCCTCCCACTTGAGAGCTTTACCGGAACGAACACAACGACCACGACAGGGGAGGAGCCGTAATATGGAAGAGTATACTAATAAACGCCCCGCCCACGTGGGCCGGACGATCCTCATCGCGGTGCTCGCCGTAGTGATCCTCGTGCTGCTTTTGAGCAGCTTGTACGTCGTGCAGCCGAACGAATACGGCGTTGTGCGTCAGTTCGGCGCGGTCGTGGACGTGAAAAGCGAGCCGGGACTGTATTTCAAGATCCCCTTTGTGCAGGAGATGAGCACGCTCCCCAACACGGTGCTGCTCTACGATCTGCCCGTGAGCGATATGATCTCCGCGGATAAGACGACCCTCATCGCCGACTGCTTTGCCATCTGGCGCATCGATGATCCGCGCCTCTTCATCGAGACGCTCTCCGGCAGCGTATCCAATGCCGAGGGGCGCATCAATGCAAATGTGTATAACGCGCTCAAGACCGTGCTCTCGTCCATGACGCAGGCGGAGATCATCTCCGGGCGCGACGGCACGCTCGTGCGCACCGTCATGGCGACGATCGGCGACTCGTTTGACCGCTACGGCATCGAGCTCATCGCCGTGGAGACGAAGAAGATCGATCTCCCGGACGACAACAAGGCCGCCGTGTTCAGCCGCATGATCTCCGAGCGCAATAATATCGCCGCGGGCTATCTCGCTGAAGGCGAGAGCCGCGCCAAGGAGATCCGCAACGAGGCCGACAAGCAGGTGCAGATCCTCCTCGCCAACGCCGACGCGACCGCCGCCACGGTGCGCGCCGAAGGCGACGCGGAGTATATGCGGATCCTCTCCGAGGTGTACGACTCGCCGGAGGAAGCCGAGTTCTATACGTTTATGATCGCGCTCGACGCGCTGCAGGAGTCGATGACCGGCGCGGAAAAGACGCTGATCCTCGACGCCGACAGCCCGATCGCAAAGCTCTTCTATTAAAGCTTTGAACATCCTCTATCTTATCAGCTATGCCGGAAAGGCCGGCACGGAAAAGTACGTGGAAAACCTGATGCGGACATATTCCGCGCAGGGACACCGCTGCTTCCTTGCCTACATGGACGGCGGAGAGCTTGCAGAAAAGGCGAAAGATCTTGGCTGCGGCGTTTTCCGGCTCGACCTGCGCGCCTCACGCGCGCTCGCCGCGGCCAAACGCCTCGCCTGGCTGTGCGCGGAAAACGGTATCGACGTTATCCACGCGCAGTATCCGCGCGAAAACATCATCGCCGTGCTCTCGCGCCTTTGGCGGCGGGAGACGCGCGTTGTGTTCACGAGCCATCTCACGGTGCGCCAGGGCTTCCTCTGGCGCGTGCTCAACCGTCTTATCACGCCGCACAACGCCGCGTGCGTCGCGGTTTGTACGCAGGGGGCGAACCTTCTGCGCGAAAACGGCGTCAAAAAAGAGAGGATCCGCGTGATCTTCAACGGCGTTGCGCCGAAGCCTCTCCCGCCGCGGCAGAATGTCATCCGAACGGAGTTTTCCCTGCCAGAGGACTGCTTCGTTTTTCTTACGATGGCGCGCTATGCGCCTGAGAAGGGCCTCTTTTGCCTGCTGGATGCGCTTGCGCGACTCAAGGAGCGCACGGACGAGCCGTTTGCCTGTCTTATTGCGGGTGACGGAGAGCTTTTCGACGCCGTGGGCGAGGGCATCCACGAGCGGGGCCTTGACGAAAACGTCATCCGCGCGGGCTACCGCACGGACGCCGAGACGCTCATGTGTTCCTCGGACGCCTACGTGAGCAGCGCGCTGTATAACGAGGCGATGAGCTTTGCTGCGCTCGAAGCGATGGAATGTGGTCTGCCGCTTGTTATGACGGACGTCGGCGCGGGCGCGGATCTCGCCTCCGGCTGCGGGGAATGTGTGGCGCCCGGTAACGTGCCCGCCCTGTGCGGCGCGCTGCACCAGCTTATGAGCGACAACGCGTATCGCCGTACCTGCGGCGAAAATGCCCGGCGCCGTGCTGTGACGGAGTTTGACCTCACGCGCCAGACGGAGGAACTGCTCGCGCTCTATCAAAAAGCGTAAAACAGCCGCGCTGCGGCTGAAAAAGGAATAAAACAGAAAAGAGTGATAGCAAACGATGAAACGCCCTGTAATGACCGTGCTGCTGTCGGTGATCCTTGTCATCGGCGTCGTGTGCGGTATCTACTTCATGCGTCAGGCCGCGCGGCTCCGCACCGACGGAGAGAGCACCGTGGCCGCGGCGGAGAGCGTGCTGGCCGAGGCCCGGACGCGGCATGATGCCGTAGACCCCGATACCGAGACCGGCGCCGCCGCATGGACGGCAGCGGAGCAGGAGGTCTTTGCCGAAACGCAGGAAAAGATCGATACGCTCAAAGCCGACAACGCCGCGCTCGATGAGTCGATCACGGCAATGGAAAAGGAGATCGAAACGAAGCTCGCGGACGAGGATACGGCGTATTACAATTCCGTCTACGAAGAGATGCAGAAGGGAGTGGATCAGGTTGAAGAATACCTTAAAGGCAATTAACTATGTTCTGCTCGTGCTGGCCCTCGCTGCGGTAGGCTTCGGCGTGTTTGCCTTTTTCCAGTACCGTGCTGTGCCTACGGCGGAATACGAAGCGAACGCCGCGGATCTCCACGCGCAGGTGCAGACCGTGGACGAAGGGACAGCGAAGATCGAAGAAGACATGAAAGCGCGGCAGGACGCGCTGCGCGAGGATGTTTCGCAGGGCGGCGACGAGGGCAAAGCGCTTGCCGCCGATCTCACCGGCGCGCTCTCGGATAATGAAGACAAGACTGCGCAGCTCGAAGCGCTCCGCGCCGAGAGCGAACGGCTCGACAACATCATGGAAGAAACGCTCGCCAAGCGGCGCGAATACGCTTCCAAGATCCGCGAGCTGGAGGAAAAGGTGCAGGCGGGCGAAACGGATATCAAGATCTGCTACTGGACGTTTGACGACGGCCCCACGCGCCTCACCACGCAGGTGCTCGACAAAGCCAAGGAGCTGGGCGCGCATGTGACGTTCTTTACCTCCCACGAGGCGAACGACTCCGAGGACGAGCCCGAAATGCTCCGCCGCGAGTTTGCCGAAGGCCACGCGGTCGCCAACCATACATACTCCCACCAGTTTGCCGCCATGGGCAACCTGTACCAGAATACGGACGGGCTGCTCGAAATGATCAACAAGCAGGACGAGTGGGTGTACGAATGCACCGGCTTCCATACGGAGCTTTTCCGCTTCCCCGGCGGCTCGGCATGGGGTAAGGCCCTGCTCGGCACCGACCCGACCGAGGCGATCAAAGAAGCGGGCTACGAGTGGATCGAATGGTCGTGCGACGTGTTCGATAACGGCGTTGCCGGAAAGACCGCCGCGGAGATCGAGGCTATGGCGGTCTGGCAGGTAAAGCAGCTCGACATCGCGGTCGTGCTCAGCCACGACTGGAACGCCAACACGCTCATCGCGTTCCCGGGCGCGGTCAAGCAGCTGCAGGATGCCGGTTACGTGTTCCTGCCGCTCTACCCCGAATCGGTCACCATGGGCGAGAATACCAAGATCAAATTCAGCTGATATACCCATAACGCAGATACGCGGCGTGACGAAAACCGTCACGCCGCGTATCTGCAATGGAGGGGGAGTTTCTGTGTCTGCAAATTCCTGCATCACAGCGCCGGCGGATGGGGCAGGTCAGGACGCCGCCGATGATCGTACAGGGCGGCACATCCTTTGTCACCGCGGCCCGCGGCGGAACGCTCTGGGTTCATACAAAAGAGATGGATCCCAAGCGCTGCGTTGAATCCCGTCGCGGCAAACACGCTGAAGCGCTCGATAACGCCGAAGTACGCGGCGGGGACAATCTTCATGCCGAGCGCCCCCACAAGCATCATCCCGAGCGCGGCGGCGCACAGGCCGTAGGAGCGGCACGAGCGGTCACGGATTCCCGCGGCAATGATGATGCTCAGCGATACGATGGAGAGCAGCACCACCGCGGCGGTGACGATCATGTGCATAACGTTCTGAAACGCCCCGGCGTAACCGCTCTCCGAGAGCGGGAACATCCGGTAGCCGATGGCGGAGATCCATTCCATAACGGCGAACAGGGAAACGCCGGTGCGCAGGAGCCTCGTTTTCTTCCCCTGCAGGCCGACGCATACGAGCGTGACGCAAAGGACCTCGCACGTGTTATAAAAGGCGCTCAGCTGATTCCACAGTGCGAGCGACGGCGCGTCCGCTGCGCTCAGATCGCTGACGGCCTGCGCCATCCAGTTGTAGCCCGGATAGGCGAGCGAGGAGAACACGACCGCCGCCGTGTAGGAGAGAAGACTTACGACGCCGAGCAGCCCCAGCTTTTGAAGAAGCGGTTTTTTCATCTTCCATCACCCCTTCTGCACCATGCGGTAGAAAAGAACAACATGCTGCCGGAGCTTTTCCAGACATTCGCTCTCGCGCTCCGGCTGACGGTCGCAGATGGCGATGAGCGTCAGAACGGGGGAGACGTACATCATGGCCAGAGTTTCCGGGTCCTCCGGGCACATTTCCCCGGCGGCGATCAGCGCGCGGAAGATCCCGGCGTGGTAGGCGATCATGCGGTCCACGTACCGCCGGGAATAGAGCGCCGCCAGCTCCGGTGAGCGGAACTGCTCGATGGTCATCATGCGACGGAAGCGGCGGATGGTCTCGCAGCGGAGGGAATACTCGAAGATCTGCCGCACCTTTTCAAAAAGCGCGTCCTCGGTGATCTCCGTGAAGATCGGGATATCCCGCGCCGCGCTCTGCACATGGATATCGATCCGGTCGGTATCCGCTTCATACTGCGCTGTGGTAGACTCCACGATCGCGTCGAATATGGCCTGCTTGCCGGGAAAGTGGTTGTAAAGCGAGGGCGCTTTGATGCCCACCGCCTGCGCGATCTCGCCCACGCTGACGGCATCGTATCCGCGCTCGGAAAAAAGCTCGAGCGCCTTGTCCAGAATTTTCTGCCGTGTGTCTTCCTGCTTCATGCGTTAATCCTTCCTGACAACTAACTAATATTAGTTAGTTACATTATATCCCACTTTAACAGGAAGTCAAGAGGCGGTCAAACATCCGTTTCCCGGAGCCAATCGTCCAAAAACTGCATCTGCTCCGCCGTGTGGAACCAGTGCTCGCCGCCGGGCATAACGCTCAATCCGGCGCCGTGCCGCCGGGCAAAAGCCGAGATCGTTTCCATCGATGTCAGATTGTCGTGATCTCCGTACAAAATCGCGGTGGGAACGTCCCACGACACCGGATGCTCCCGCACATGGCAGAGATACCGCCAGGAGAGCGTTTCACCGAAGTCCGTGGCGATCTCCGAGCGCTCTGCAAGCTCCGCTTCGGTCACGTTGGTCCAGCGCATCATATCGAGGATCAGTTTTTCCATATCCACAACGGGGGAGATGAAATACGCCCGATCCACGAGCGTTTCATCCAGCGCGGAGAGCGAAAAATAAGCGCCGATGCTGTTTGCGATCAATGTGAGGTGTCCGCCCCACTGCCGCTGCGCGGCGAAAAACGCCGGAAATTCCTCTCCGGCCTCCCACGGCGTCTGCGAACGGTAGTCAAAGCCGATGACCTCGCTTTCCGGAAAGAGCGGTTTGTAATGTTCCGCTTCCGCGGCCGAGCCGCCCTTCCCGTGGACGTATACGATCCGATTTTTCATTTGTTTTACCCTTTCCTGATGCAGAGTGGCCCGCGGATCAGCCGTTTACGGCAAATTCCGGCATCTTCGGCGGTTTTCCGTAAATGGCGATGAGCGCGCGGAACTCCCGGCGAAACGCCTCGCGCAGCTCCGCCTCCGTCAGAGGCAGATGGCCGGTGTTGGCAAGAATGGCCAGGCCGTAGGTATAGTAGATCATGTCCTGATGGAACCGGCGCGCGATATCCTCACCGTAGCCGAACTCTTCGGTGATCACGCCGAGCACCTCCGGCAGAAGAACATCGTTCTGACGCGGCCCCGGCTGCCCGTCCTCGAGATAAAGCCAGCGGAAAAGCTGCTTTTCCTCCGCGGCGAATTGGACGAAGCCCATGCCGTAGCTGCTGTAGCGGCTGTCATTCCCCTCGTGGGCGCGGAGCGAATCGCGCACGCGCCGCTCGTGCAGCTGAACGGCGCGTTCGGTCAGAGCGGCTTTCAGTTCGTCCATGTTCTGAAACGAAAAGTAGATCGGCTGCGTGGAACAGCCGAGCTTGCGCGCAACGCTGCGGGCGTTTACGGTGGAAAAGCCGCCATCGCGCAGCACGTCGAGAGCGGCGTCAACGATCTCTTCTCTGGAAACTTTTCTTACGGCGGGCATATGGGTATCCCTCCAATAATAACATATAGTTATATATAACATAATGTTATTATACGGCGCGAAAAGCGCCCCGTCAAGAGAAATTTAAAAAACCGGCGGGCCCTGTTTGCGCGGGGCCCGCCGGGTTCCGTTTGTTTAATTGTCATCCGAAACGGCGATCGCCATGCCGAAGAGAACGCACCAGAAAAAGAGAATGCGCGGGTAAAACCAGATATATTCCGGGATGCCGCCGAGCGCGGCCCCGGCGAGCGCGGCGATGAGGGCCTGCGCCTCCCAGCGGCCCCGCTTTTCGGGCCTGGCGCGCGCCGCGCGGCGCAGCCGCGCGAAAATGTCGAAGAAAAAGACGCAGAATAAGGCACCGCCCAGAATACCGGTCGAAAGGAACATTTCAAGATACAGCATGTTGGAGTGCGGCGGCTGAAAATCGAGAAGGCCGGTAGCGTAGGGCGCGTAGGCGGCGTAGAAATTCTCCGGCCCCAGCCCGATGCCGAGAAGCCATTTCTCCTTCCACAGCGCAAAGCACTCGCCCCAGAGCACGAACCGCCCGGATGCCGAGGCATTGGAAAAATCGAGCATCGAGAGGAACCGCGCCTGCAAACTCTCCGGCAGCAGGAAGAGCGCCCCGATGCCGAGCGCCGCCGCCGGGAGCAGCAGAATCTTCTTTTTGTACCAGAGCAGCAGCACGAGCGCGAGCGCGAGCATGATCCACCCCGTGCGGGCGTAGGTGAGCAAAATCGCCGCGCAGGGGAGAAGGAGCGGAACGGTGAGCGCGATGCGCCGTGCCTTCGTCGGGGCGGTCAGCGCCCAGACAAGCGCAATGGGCAGCGCCATGGCGAGAAACTCACCGCAGTTGATGCCGTGCTCGAGCGTCGCGCCGAGCCGCCGGTACATCTCACCGTCGATCGGTACGTCCGAGCTCTCTGTGCCGGTAAGGTAGTTCCAAAGCCCGTAGAGTGAAACGGCAAGCAGCGTGATATATAAGACCGCCGCCGCCGTGCGTCGCTCGTCCCGGGTGCGAAACTGTGCCGCTGTGAGATACGCAAGCAGAAAGCCCGTCCAGAAAAAGAGCGCCACGCGGAGATTGCCCGCCTTGCTCTCCGCCCAGAACGTGCACAGAAGGGTCATCAATAGAAAGCCGAGCACGGCGGGGCCGAGCGAGGCAATATTCCGCGGCGTTTCCTTTCGCGCCGTGCAGTCAAACCAGTAGACGAAGAGAGCGGCGAGCGCGAAGAGCACGGCATAGAGATTGTTCCACGCACCGTGCGGCACGCAGAGCATCACCCCTGTGCCGAGCAGGAGAAACCAC
>CAVEPP010000060.1:0-8410 GCA_963617605.1 Alloprevotella sp.
GTGCTCATCGCAAACACCTCCGATATGCCCGTGGCCGCGCGTGAGGCTTCCATCTACACCGGCATCACCATCGCGGAGTACTTCCGCGACATGGGCTACGACGTCGCCGTTCTCGCCGACTCCACGTCCCGCTGGGCCGAGGCGCTGCGCGAAATGTCCGGCCGTCTGGAAGAGATGCCCGGCGAAGAGGGCTATCCTGCGTACCTCGCCAGCCGCATCGCGCAGTTCTACGAGCGCGCCGGCTGCGTCACCTGCCTCGGCAGCGACAAGCGCCAGGGCAGCGTTACCGCTATCGGCGCCGTCTCGCCTCCGGGCGGTGACACGTCCGAGCCGGTTTCCCAGGCGACGATGCGTATCGTCAAGGTGTTCTGGGCGCTCGACAGCTCGCTGGCTTACGCCCGCCACTTCCCGGCCATCAACTGGCTGACGTCCTATTCGCTGTACACCGACTCACTGCGCGAGTTCTACGACAAGGAATTCGGCGCGACGTATATGGCCAACCGCACGAAGGCCATGAGCATTCTGCAGGAAGAGGCAGAGCTTCAGGAGATCGTCCGTCTCGTCGGTCAGGACGCGCTCAGCCCCGCCGACCGCATGACGATGGAGACCGCGCGTATGATCCGCGAGGACTTCCTGCAGCAGAACGCCTTCATCGCCGAGGACGCCTATTCCTCTTACGGCAAGCAGTACCGCCTGCTCGATCTCGTGCTGCAGTACGATACGAAGTGCCGCGCTGCGCTCGAAAAGGGCGCCGAGCTCAACGGTCTCTTCAACATCGGTGCGCGCGAGGCCATCGGCCGCGCGAAAATGGCGCCGCAGGAAGAATATGAGAAGGTTTACGACGGTATTCTCGCCGAGATGCAGTCGGAGATCGACGAAGTTGTCCGGGGAGGTGAGGAGCAGTGATCCGCGAATATAAGACAATTAAGGAGATCGCCAGCCCTCTGATGATCGTGGAGCACGTCGATGGCGTTACCTACAACGAGCTGGCGGAGATCGAACTGCCGAACGGCAGCGTCCGGCGCTGCAAGGTGCTCGAAGTCGAGGGCGACCGCGCGGTCGTGCAGCTCTTCGAGTCGGCGCAGGGTATTAACCTTGCCGAGAGCAAGGTCCGCTTCCTCGGCCACCCGCTGCAGCTCGGCGTGAGCGAGGATATGCTCGGCCGTGTCTTCAACGGCATGGGCGAGCCGATCGACGGAGGTCCGGCCATCATCGCCGAGGAGCACCGCGACATTAACGGTCTTCCCATGAACCCCGCCGCGCGCGCTTACCCCGCCGAGTTCATCCAGACCGGCGTTTCCACCATCGACGGACTGAACACCCTCGTCCGCGGTCAGAAGCTGCCTATCTTCTCCTGCTCTGGTCTGCCCCACGCGGCGCTCGCCGCGCAGATCGCGCGTCAGGCAAAGGTGCTCGGCGACGGCGAAAACTTTGCCGTCGTGTTCGCCGCCATCGGCATCACGTTCGAGGAATCCGAATACTTCATTCAGGAGTTCCGCCGCACCGGCGCCATCGACCGTACGGTCGTATTCTCCAACCTTGCGAACGACCCCGCTGTCGAGCGTATCGCAACGCCGCGTATGGCGCTGACCGCCGCGGAGTATCTGGCATTTGAAAAGGACATGCACGTCCTCGTCATCCTCACGGATATCACGAACTACGCCGAAGCGCTGCGCGAGATATCCGCCGCGAAGAAAGAAGTTCCCGGCCGCCGCGGATACCCCGGCTACCTGTACACCGACCTTGCGACGATGTACGAGCGTGCCGGCCGCCGCGTGGGCCGCGCCGGTTCAATCACGATGATCCCCATCCTGACCATGCCGGAAGACGACAAGACCCATCCGATCCCCGACCTTACCGGCTATATCACCGAGGGCCAGATCATCCTCAGCCGCGATCTTTACCGCAAGGGCATCGTTCCCCCGGTGGACGTGCTGCCGAGCCTTTCCCGACTCAAGGACAAGGGCATCGGCGAGGGCAAGACCCGTGCCGACCACGCCGGTACGATGAACCAGCTGTTCGCGGCCTACGCCCGCGGCAAGGAAGCCAAGGAGCTCATGACGATCCTGGGCGAGGCGGCGCTGAGCGACGACGACAAGCTCTACGCGAAGTTTGCCGAGGCGTTTGAAAAGCGCTATGTCTCCCAGGGCAACGAGACCAACCGCTCCATTGAAGAGACGCTCACCATCGGCTGGGAGCTGCTCTCCATCCTGCCCGAACGCGAGCTCAAGCGCATCAAGCCGGAGTTCATTGCGAAGTATCTTCCCAAGAAGCAGCAGTAATGCGCTTCGAGGAAAGGAAGAGGTGATCCCATGGCAACCATAACACCGACCCGAATGGTGCTCAACCAGATGAAGGGCCGACTGAAAACCGCCTCCCGCGGCCATAAGCTGCTCAAGGACAAGCGCGATGAGCTGATGCGTCAGTTTATGGACGTTGTCCGCCGCAACAAGGAGCTGCGTACCAAGGTCGAGCAGGGACTGACCGAGGCGTTCGGCGCGCTGAGCGTGGCGAGCGCGGTCATGTCGCCGGAAATGCTCGAACAGGCGCTGCTCTATCCGCGGCAGAGCGTGGCGCTCGATGTGAGCTTCAAGAACATCATGAGCGTCAACGTCCCGGTCTACGATTTCCAGACCAAGACCGCCGAGGAAGGGGATATCTTCCCCTACGGTCTCGCGCAGACCTCCGGCGAGCTGGACGACGCCATGACCGCCCTCTCGGGCGTGTTTGAGGACATGCTGGAGCTGGCGCAGGTCGAAAAGACGATGCAGCTTCTCGCGCAGGAGATCGAAAAGACGCGCCGCCGCGTGAACGCGCTGGAGTACGTCATGATCCCCGATCTGCAGAAGAACATCAAGTATATCTCCATGAAGCTCGAGGAGAACGAAAACTCCACGAAGGTACGCCTCATGAAGGTGAAGGAAATGGTCCTGCAGGACGCGCACCATTACGAATACTAAAAAAGCGAAAAGGCACTCTCGCAAGAGAGTGCCTTTTGCGCCGCAAAGGAGGCGGGAGTGTGTTTGAAGAGATCCGGGGCAGCAATCGCTGGCTGCCCGTGGAAAAGATCGAAAAGGGATGGTCGAGCGACACAAAATACCGTGTCCGGACACGGGACGGACGCTATCTGCAGCTGCGCATTTCCGCACCGGAGCGGTATGCGGCGAAGAAAAAGGAATACGGGATCATCAAAAAATTTTCCTCTCTCGGATTTCCGATGTCTGAGCCGGTAGAATTCGGGCGGTGCGCAGCGGGGACTTATATGCTGCTCACATGGGTCGAGGGCGACGATCTGGAAAAAGTTTTGCCGCTGCTGCCGGAGAAAGAGCAGTACCGTCTCGGATGCGAGGCGGGCGTCCTCCTGCGCAGGATCCATTCGCTGCCGCTGGATGCGGCGGATGTGCCGGAGGAGACAAAAAAGAAAAAGAAGCTCCGTCAGCTCGATCACTATGAGGCGTCGGATGTGCGGATACCCGGCGATGACGACACCATCGCTTTCGTGCGGGAGAATATCGACTCGATATGGACGCAGCCGCCGGTATATCTGCATGGGGATTTCCACCCGGAAAATCTGGTGTACCGGAGGGACGGCACGCTCGGTGTGATCGACTTCAACCGCTGGGAAGCCGGTGATCCGTACGAGGAATTCTATAAACTCGAATGTTTTGGCGTCGAGGCCAGTACGGCGTACTGTGCGGGACAGATCGACGCCTATTTTTCCGGAAATGTGCCGGAAAACTTCTGGAAGGCGCTTGCCGTATACAGTGCCCATGCGGCGCTTTTCTCGATCGTCTGGGCGGAACCGTTTGGCGAAAAGGATATCTCAGAAATGAAAGAGCGCGCTGCACGCATCATCCGCGACTATGATTCCTTCCGGACGCTCGTCCCAAAATGGTATTCCGAGATCACTTGCCGGTGAGAGAGCCCCACCATTCGAGAAGGCGGAAGCGGAAAACATAGCCCTCGCCGTCCTCGGTGATGAGCTTTACGTCGTCATCGGAGAGTG
This sequence comes from Alloprevotella sp., assembly GCA_963617605.1. Lineage (GTDB taxonomy): Bacteria > Bacillota > Clostridia > Oscillospirales > Oscillospiraceae > Apopatocola. The sequence continues at coordinate 4,007 of CAVEPP010000060.1, forward strand.
CGGCGGCCTCCTGCGCAGTCTCCACGCCCGACGTACAGAGCGGAGGATACACCACGCACCACCAGTTTCGCCCGCCGCCCGCGCCGAGCGTTACGCGAAGCGATGTATAAACACCCGCCGGGAGCGAGAAGGTTTCATATTCCCTTGTCGGGTACGTTTCCCGGCCGAGCTCCACGCGGGCGCTGCCGCCGCTTGCGGTCTCTGCGATGCGCTGAAGCTCACCCGCCGCCGCGGCGATCACCGCTGCGGCGTCCTGTGCGCCGGAGGCGGCTTCGAGCCGCGGCGTGAGATATGCGAGCAGCGCATCCCGCACCTCAAGCTTCACGCGCTGGTCTTCCGTACTGTCGGACGCGGCGATGACGTGAAGCCGTACCACCTTGTCCGCAAGCGCGCTCTGCCGCCCCTGTGCCCATACGCCGGTGAGCAGCGTTACGCACACCGCCGCGAGCAGCGCCGTTTCCCATGGCCGCAGCCGGTCATTATTTCGCATAAAAAGAACCGCCCTTCTATGTATCAGATGCACATAGTATGGGCGGTTTTGGATTTTTTTAAACCGGCGCGGCTCAGGCCTGCGGCGTTTCAACCGGGGGCTGGGGAGTTTCTGCGGGGGGCTCGGGCGTCGGCTCCGGCATGGAAAGGTCAATGTCCGTGATAATCTGGCAGGCGGGAAGCGCCTCCTGCAGCGAGCGCACCATGTCGGCGGTGAGCTCGCTGTTGCCGGTGATGTTCAGCGTGCGGAGCTGCGTGAGCGAGCGGAGCGCTGCCAGAGAGTTCAGACTGTTATAGCTGAGATCCAGCTCCTCGAGCGCTGTGCAGCCGGAGAGGGCGGTGATGTCGCGCAGGGCGTTGTGGTTAAGATCCAGCCGCCGCAGCGCCGTATGGCCGGTGAGAGCGGAAAGGTCGTAAAGGTTGTTGTAGCCCAATTGCAGCTCTTCCACGGAGAACAGCTCCGCGAGCGGCGCGAGATCAGAAAGCGTGTTGCCGTAGGCGCTCAGCCGCCGCAGCTGGTGGAATTTTTCGATGCCGGAGAGCGTCGTAAGTCCCAGCGCGTCAAGCGTTACGTCGGAGGCGTCCGACGAGAAGGACTGATCGCCGAATATGACGGTGTAGTATTTCGGCTCATGGACGATCTGGCAGTTCGGCAACGCCGCTTGCAGCGCGTCGATGCCCTCGGCGGTGACGCCGTCGTTGTTTTCGAGATTGAGGTACGCGAGCGAGTCCAGCGACGAGAGAAGGCCGTTATCGAGATCGCTCCGCCCCGTGGCGCTGAGATTGACCGATGTGAGCTTCGGCAGCAGAGCGAGCGTGGAGATGTCCGCAATGGGGTTGTTCGAGAGATTCAGCTCGCGCAGCTCCGAGCAGCCGGAGAGCGCGGAAATGTCTGTGATGCCGCGGCCGGAAAGGTCGAGCGATTCGACCGACTCGGTAAAGTCCAGCCCGCCGAGAGACAGCGGGCGCGAGCCTTTCACGACGCTGTCGCTGAACACGCGGCAGCCGGGCAGCACCTTTTGCAGATCCTCCAGCACATAGTCCGCGATCTCTACGCCCTGAATGGAGAGCGTTGTGAGCGCAGTGAGCGGCGAGAGGACGGAAAGGTCGGCAACCGGATTCCGGTCCAGATACAGCGTGCGAAGCTGTGAAAGGGAAGCAAGCGGAGACACATCTGTGATCGCGTTATCGGAGAGAATGAGCGTACGGAGCTGCGAAAGCTGCGCAAGAAAATGTACGTCCGAAAGGCCGCAGTTCGTCAGCGAGAGCGTTGTGAGATTACGGAGAGAAGCGATAGCGGCGCAGTCCTCGGCGGAGAGCGTCTTTCCGGCAAGCTCAAAGCTGTCTGCAGCAGGATCCACGCTTGTCCCGGCGATCGTGAGAGACGCGGAAGCGGTGGGCGCGGCGGTCACCGCGGGCGTCGGCGTCGGTTCCGGATCGGTTTTTGTGCCCGGCCCCTGCAAAAGCAGAAACAGCAGCGCCAGCGCCAGCAGGACAAAGCCCGCCGCAGCAAGTATGTACAATATTTTCTGTTTCTTTGTGATCGGATGCATGGCGTCCTCCCGGTACAGCGATATATCAAACAATAAGTATAGCCGTTTTGCCGCCGCTCGTCAATTGCCGGAAAAAGGGAAGCGGCTGCGTCTGATGGTAAGACGCAGCCGCCCGGGAAAAAGTTCCGCTTATGCCTCCGGCACATATTCGCCGGGATCGACGCTGTTTCCGCCGCGCCGCATGGCGAAGTGGAGGTGCGTTTCCTCGCCGGATTCGGCGAGAGCCGTCGCGCCGGCGGTGCCGACCGTGTCGCCGCAGGCGACCGTCTGCCCGACACCGACGGCGGGGGAGACGTCGAGATTGGCGTACACGCTCACGACATCGTTCCCGTGGTCGATCTCCACGACGGTGCCGAGAAGATCGTCCTCATACACCGCCGTCACCGTACCGCCGGATACGGCGAGCACCGGTTCACCCGCGGCGCAAGCGATGTCCCAGCCGCGGTGGACGCGCCAGTCGGCCATCGTGCGGTCATAGGAGAGCGCCTCCGCGCTGTAGCCGCGGAGAAGCGCGCCGCTCATCGGACGGATGAACTGCGGCTCGCTCTCGCTTGCCGAGACCGGAATCTCCGGCAGCTCCTCGTGAACGGCGGGGGCCTGCGCCTCCGGCAGCTCTTCGCCCTCCGCGGCGGGCAGCACGCCCGTGCCGAGCGGGAGATGCACATCCTCGTCAGTGTTCATGACAGGGACGCTGCCCTGCGGCGGCGCGGTCTCCTGTGCCGATGCCGTGATGTCCGCTTCCTTGACCGGATCGCGCTCTACATCAGCCCTGCTTCCGCGCCCCACCAGCCAGAACGAAGCCCCGACCAGAACGGCGCACAGAAGAAGGACTATGTAGAAGCCCTTCCCGGCAAAGAACGTATTCAGCTTTTTGCTGAATCCTTTCTTTTCCTCCATGGTTAACCTCCTCGAATTGGGATTCGTGGGTATTTTTGCCTGCACGGAGAAAAAATATACATGCGCTGCGGTCCGTTCACATTTTGTTTTCAGAAATAACACAGTCTGTTTAGGAAACTTCGGAAGATTTCCGGTAATATACAGACAGTCGGACGAAGCAAGACAGATGAATCCCTCCAATTATTTCTTTCCCTCTCATTTCTCCCCTTTCGGGCGATCCTCCAGCCCGCCGCCGACTCTCTCCCGGCGGCAAATCGGACGGCAAAAGCGGAACGGCAATCAGCCGTTCCGCTTTTGCATTTATTGAGATAATAGCAAGAAATCAACTGTCCAGCTCGTCCAGCGGCACGGAGCCCAGCGGCGCGGAGCCCAGCGGCGCGGAGAGCTCAAAGGACAGAAGAACACCGTCGTTGGTAAGCTCGATATGGAGCGGCATAAAGCCGCGATAGACCGCGCCTGTTCTTTCTCCATTGCCCGCGCTGGCATAGTTCGGTATATACGTTATCTCCGTATCGGCATCGACCGGAAGCGCGGTAACATCAAAGAAGCAAATCCATCGCCCATCCGACAAAGGTTCTTTGGCGGACTCCACGGTGCGGATCTCCCAGTCTACACCGGTGAGCTCCGCCGCCTTCGCAAGGATACCGCCGGCTGTTTCTCTTATCTGGGATGTCTGCTCGGGCGTCGGATCGTCGCTTCCGCAGAGCCGGAAGAGGAGGTCATGGTGCGCCTCTTCGTTATTCAGAGCATCCACATAGATCGAGACATCCCGCCGGGAGCCGGACGCATTCGCGTCCGGACGGAGATCCCAGTTGGTAAACCAGAGCTGATAGGGGATACCATCGGCCTCTGTCGTTGCCCGGATGGTGTCTTTTATGTCCTGGTCGTTGAATTCCGTTCCGACGGTATCCAGATAATGAGAAAACGGGAAAAACGTCCAGAGACATTCCTACGGTGCAACGGATTCCGGTGCGGTATCAAGCATCTGGATATACTCGTTGAGCATGGCAGTCCGATGCTCCCGTCCAAGCTCGATATCCTCGGCTTTTGGGCCAAAGTCTTCAGACAAGGTTTCCTCTGTCAGCGCGGCTTCAAAAGACCGGATCTTTTCTTCCACGTCGCTTTTGCTCAGTTCCTCGGAGTATTCCATAAACGTCTGGCCGGGGAACAGGGCCTCCGCCAGCTTTTTGGCGTCCTCCCCGGTGGGCGGGGTTTCCGGCTCGTCCAAAGCGGGCGTCTGCCCGCAGGCCGCGAACAGAAAGGCGAGCAGGGCAGCGGCTATAAGGACGGAAATCGTGCGTTTCATTGCTATTACCTCCTTTGCATGCTATAAAAAAGACGCAGATACCTGCCCCTGCGTTCATCTAAATTAAGGAAAAAGAGGCGATGCGATGAGAACATCGCATCGCCTCAGCTTGTCAAAGAAGCTCGCCTTTAGGCGAGCAATTTGGTATAATAAGGGGGG
>CAVEPP010000061.1:0-8409 GCA_963617605.1 Alloprevotella sp.
GTATAATACATATAGCAGGGGTATGTTTCACGTTCAGTTCACATTCCCCTGCTATTTTATTATCCAGATTCTACTATGTTAGCGAGGCAACACCGTGAAAGCTATCAATCCCGGACATTTTCTTTTGACCTGCCGGCTGGACAACTGGGTGCATCTGCTGGAAGAGAACCACTTCCACATCGCCCGCGACCGGCTGCCGCAGGCGCTGTACATCTCCGCAACGTCGCTCGCGCTCGCGCCCGCGGCGGCAGCGGAATCGCTCATTTACCGCCGCCGCATCCGCGAAACGAAGATTGAAAAGGACCCGATCTTCATTCTCGGCCACTGGCGCAGCGGCACAACGTATCTGCAGAACGTCCTCTCGCGCGACGAGCAGTTCGGCTGGTTTGATCCCGTGAACACGATCGGCCTGCCCTATTCGCTGCTGCTCGGCCGGCTCATCCAGCCGCCGATCGAAAAGGGCATCCAGAACGGCCGTCCGCAGGATAACGTGCAGTACTCGCTCGATCTCCCGATGGAGGAGACGTTCGGCGTGCTGACGATCTCTCCGTACTCGATCATCCACATGATCGCGTTTCCGGAGAACTATAAAAAGTACATTGAAGGCGCGTTCGTAAGCGATCTTCCCGTGGAGGCGCTGCGGAAATGGGAGCGCAGCTACGATTACGCCGTCCGCAAGCTCACCTACATCAAAAAGGGCAAGCAGCTCATTCTCAAAAGCCCGGACAACACCGCGCGCATCCGCGAGCTGTGGGGCATGTATCCGGACGCGCGGTTCATCAACATCCACCGCGACCCCTACAAGACCGTCCGCTCCACGATCCACATGTTCCGCACCGAGATGGACTCGCTCCGGCTGACCGAAGCGCCGGACAATCTCGACGAGCTCATTGAGGACACGGTCATCGATATTTTTGAGCGCATGTACCGCGAGCTTTTCGAGCTGGAGGGCTTTTTCCCGAAGAACCGGTACGCGGACATCGCGTACACCGATTTCTGCCGCGCCCCGGTCGAAACGCTGCGCGATATTTACCGGCGGCTGGAGCTTTCCGGCTTTGAGGCGGCCGCGCCGCGCTTTCAGGCGTACGTCGATTCGCAGCGCGGATACCAGAAGAATAAATTCGACATTTCGCCCCGGCTCGTGCGCAAGATCAACGCGAAGCTGGGCTTCTACATGGACCATTACGGCTACGAAATGCGGGAGGTTGAGGAAGAATGAGAGATCATCTCGATAAACTGGAAAGCAAAAGCGTGCACATCCTGCGCGAGGCCTATGCCGCGTTCGGCAATCTCTGCATGCTCTGGAGCATCGGCAAGGACTCCACCGTTCTCCTCTGGCTCGCGCGCAAGGCGTTTTACGGCCACGTCCCCTTCCCTCTCGTCCACATCGATACGCATTACAAAATCCCCGAAATGATCGAGTACCGCGACAAGCTCGCCATGGAGTACGGCCTTTACATGGTCTACGGCGAAAACCGCGAAGCACTCGAAAACCACGAGACGTTCCCGGACGGGAAATGCTCGCGCGTCGAGTGCTGCCGCCGTCTCAAGACCGAGGCGCTCACCCATACGCTCGACGGCACCTGGCCGCGCTACCGGCTCAATCTTCAGACCGGCAAATACGAGCGCGACACGAACACCGACGCCTACACCGGCGTCATCGTCGGCGCGCGCGCCGATGAAGAGGGCTCGCGCAGCAAGGAGCGCTATTTCTCCCCGCGCGACAAGCACAACGACTGGGATCTGGACGACCAGCCGCCCGAGTTCTGGAACCAGTTCAAGACCGACTTTGCCCCCGGCACGCACGTGCGCATCCATCCCCTGCTCGACTGGACGGAGCTGAACGTCTGGGAATACATCGAGCGCGAGCATATCCCCACCGTGTCGCTCTACTACAACCAGGGTGACGGCACGCGCTACCGCTCGCTCGGCTGCGCGCCGTGCACAAAGCCGATCCAGTCGGAGAGCCGGAACGTCCATGAGATCATCGAGGAGCTGCGCATCGGCGCTCTTTCCAACATTGCCGAGCGCAGCGGCCGCGCCCAGGACGCCGAGGACGGCGGCGGGCTTGAAACGCTTCGCCGGGGAGGGTACATGTAATGGAAGAAACAAGAAACGCCTGGGAAAACGAGGAGCTTTTGAATATCGTCACCGTCGGCCACGTCGATCACGGCAAATCCACCGTGATCGGGCGTCTTCTCGCCGACGCCGGAGCGCTGCCGAAGGGCAAGCTCGAATCCATCCGGGAAAACTGCCGCCGCAACTCGAAGCCGTTCGAGTATGCTTTCCTGCTCGACGCGCTGCACAACGAGCAGGATCAGGGCATCACGATCGACACCGCGCGCTGCTTCTTCAAGTCCGACAAGCGCCGGTACATCATCATCGACGCGCCCGGCCACATTGAATTTCTCAAAAACATGGTCACCGGCGCTTCCCGCGCCGAGGCTGCGCTCATGGTGATCGACGCCGCGCGCGGCGTGGAGGAAAACACCCGCCGCCACGGATACTTCCTCTCCATGCTCGGCATCCGCCAGGTGGCGGTGCTCGTGAACAAAATGGATCTCGTCGGCTATTCCGAGGAGGTCTACCGCTCCATCGTCGCGGAGTTCACCGAATTTCTCGCCAAAATTCACATCACGCCCGCGGCGTTCATCCCCGTGAGCGGCATGGAGGGCGACAACATCGCCATCCGCAGCGAGCGCACGCCGTGGTACTTCGGCCCCACGGTGCTCGAGCAGATGGATGCCTTTGTCCCCGTGCCGACCCCGGAAAACCGCCCGCTGCGCATGCCGGTGCAGGGCGTTTACAAGTTCACCGAGGGCGGCGACGAGCGCCGCATCGTGGCCGGAACGCTCGAAGCCGGAAGTCTCCGCGCGGGCGATAAGATCGTATTCTACCCCTCCGGAAAGAAGACGACCGTCGCCTCGCTCGAGGTGTTCTCCGCGCCCACGCCGGAAAAGTTCATCGCCGGGGACGCCGCCGGATTCACGATGACCGAGCAGATCTTCGTCCGCCGCGGCGAGATCGCGTGTCTGGAGAGCGAAGAAGCGCCGTTCGTCGGCGTGCGGCTGCGCGCCAACGTGTTCTGGCTCGGCAAGGAGCCGCTGCGCACCGGCAAGCGCTATTACTTCAAGTGCGGCACCGCCAAGGTGGAAGCAAAGCTCGAGAGCATTCTCCGCGTCGTGGACGCCTCGGAGCTGGATAGTCTGGAGCGGAGCGAAGTGCAGAAAAACGAAGTCGCCGAAGTGATCCTCCGGCTCGACCGTCCGACGGCGTTCGACACCGCCGACTCCGGCTGCGACGGCACGCGCCGGTTCGTCATCGTGGACGATTACGAGATCGCGGGCGGCGGCATCGTCACCGAGGCGCTGCTCTCCGAGGATTACGACAAGCGCAACATCCGCTGGTCGGCCGAGGCCATGACCGGTGCCGAGCGCGAGCAGCTCACCGGGCGGCGCGGGCTCGTCGTATGGATGACCGGGCTTTCCGGCTCCGGCAAAACGACAATCGCGCAGGAGGTCGAGCGGCGGCTCTGCGAAAAGGGCATCGCCGCCTACATGCTCGACGGCGACAAGCTGCGCCGCGGTCTCTGCGGCGATCTCGGCTTCTCGGATGAAGACCGCATCGAAAACATCCGCCGCGCCGCCGAGGTCGCGGGGCTTTTCCGCGATGCGGGACTTGTGACGCTCTGCACGTTCATCTCTCCGTTCGCCGCCGGACGCGCCGAGGCGCGCCGCATCGCCGACGGGCGCTTCCTCGAAGTCTGGGTGCGTGCCGGTCTGGAGACCTGCAAGGCGCGCGACCCGAAAAAGCTCTATCAGAAAGCTCTCGAGGGGAAGATCCGCTCGTTCACCGGCATAGACTCTCCGTATGAGGAGCCGACCGACGCCGAGCTCGTGCTGGATACCGAAGTTCTCAGCGAGGAGGAGTGCGTCAACCGGCTCACCGATGCCATTTTTGACTATCTGGAGGGCGGAGACACACTGTGAACTGGGGCAAATTTCTTCTTTTCATCGTCATCGGCTTTGCCGCGCAGATCATTGACGGTACGCTCGGCATGGCCTACGGCGTGAGCTGCCGGACGTTTCTCAAAACCGTGGCGGGGCTCCCCTCCGCGCTTGCAAGCGCGGTCGTCCATGTGGCGGAGGTCCCCACGACGCTCGCGTCCGGGCTCTCCCACATCAAGCTCAAAAACGTGGATAAGTCGCTCTTTTTCCATCTCGCCATCCCGGGCGTGATCGGCGGCGTGGCAGGCGCGTGGTTCCTCTCGAGCGCCGGCGACGATCTTGAGCCGTTCATCGACGCTTACCTCATCATCATGGGCTTCGTTATTCTGCGCAAGGCGTTTCTGAAAAACCAGAAGGAGCGCCATATCGGAAAGGGCATTTACCCGCTCGGTCTCGCCGGAGGCTTTCTCGACGCCACCGGCGGCGGAGGCTGGGGCCCGGTCGTAACGTCTACGATGCTCGCCGTCGGCCACGATGTGAAAAAAACGATCGGCACGGTGAACACCGCCGAATTTCTCGTGACCCTCGCCGAGACCACAACGTTTGTCGTCCTCATCCGCGATTTCACGTCCTACTGGCAGACGATCCTCGGCCTCATCATCGGCGGGGTGTGCGCAGCTCCCCTCGCGGCGTGGATCTGCAAAAAGATCCCCGTCCGCCCGCTGCTCGCCATTGTCGGCATTCTCATCATCGCGCTCAATCTCTACAGTCTTCTTCACTATCTGGCTGTATTTTAAAAAGGCGGTATCACCATGACACAGATATCCGCGCAGCAGCGCTTCGCCTCCGTCCGCGCCCGGCTCGGGGAACTGGGACTTTGGAGCGCCGATGCACTCGTGATGACCGCGCCCGGCGCCGTATTCAGCGCCGCCGGAGAGCCGGTCGAAACGGCGCTGTTCTCCGCCGTTTCCGCGCCCATGGCGGTTTTGACCGCCGGGCGGTACGCACGCGAATTTTCCCGCAGCTCCCGCGCCCTTCGCGCCGAGACCGACGACGCCGCGCAGATGTTCGGCGTGCGCGTGCCGGTAAGAAGCGCGCCGCGGCGCGGCGATACCGCGTGCATCGTTCCAAACCGCGGCTTTGTCGTAACGGCGCGGTTTGAAAATGAGCTCATCGCCGCGTGCATCCTGGTCGAAAAGCTGTGCATGACGGCGCTGCTCTCGCACCGTATCGGAACACCGAAGCCGCTTTCCGCGCCGCTCTGCCTTATGGAGCACGCGGTTTACACGAAAAAATACTCCCGTCCGTCGCTCGCCGCGGCGCAGGGAGAAGAAGTTCATCCGGAAATGCAGGACATTCCCGATCTCGCGCTGCGCGAGTCGGTCATTGCCTACGGGAAAAAGCTCGTGGAAAACCGGCTCATCCAGGCGACGTGGGGCAACGTGTCGGCACGGATCGATGAGAACCGTTTCCTCATCACACCGTCCGGCGTGGACTACGACCGCATCCGTCCGGAGGATATTGTGGAAATTTGCATTTCCGACGGCAGCTTCGCCGCCGGGCAGCGTCCTTCGAGCGAGCGGGAGATGCACCGGCTCATCTATGCCGCGCGCGGCGACGTGCGCGCCGTCATCCACACACACTCCGCGGCGCTGCAAACGTTTGCCGCGTGCCGGGAGAGTCTGCGCACGCCGGAGATCGATGCCCCCTGCGCCGCCTACGGCGTGAGCGGGTCGAAGAAGCTCGCGGAGAGCGCGTCCGGGGTGCTGCGCTCTCACGATCTCTGCATCATGGCAAACCACGGCTTTACCGCGGTGGCGGAGGATCTCGAAACGGCGCTCTCGCGCGCTCTTGCCGCTGAAGCGGCCGCAAAGCGGATACTGGAAGTTATATAAAACGCAGCATATGGCAAAACCGCCGAAGGGATCAACCCTTCGGCGGTTTTTGTGTGCGGTTTTCAGCTGCGGATGATCCGCTCCGTGGCGGTGCGGGCATGGGCGATGATGTCCTCCGGCGATTCGCCGACGTGGTAAACGCCGTTTTCGTAGAGAATTTTGCCGTTCACCATCGTGAGGAGTACATTTGTGTTCGAGCCGCTGTAAACAAGGTTTTTCACCGTGTTGTGCTCGGGCTGCATGTTTGCCTGGTGCAGGTCGATCACAACGAGATCGGCGAGCTTGCCGGGGGCGATGCAGTCGGCGTCGATACGCATGGCACGCGCGCCCGTGGAGCACGCGGCGCGGAGAATTTCGCGCGCGTCGCACGAGGCGGCGTCCTCCTCCCGGAGCTTCTGCAGCACCGCGGCAAGATACATTTCGCGGAACATGTTGAGCGCGTTGTTGCTCGCCGGGCCGTCCGTGCCGATGGCAAGGGGTATCTTCCGGCGGAGAAATTCGCTCACCGGTGCGATGCCGCTTGCGAGCTTCGCGTTCGAGGCCGGGCATGTCACGGCATACAGGCCGCGGCGGGCAAAAATGTCCATGTCGGTCTCGTCGAACCACACGCAGTGGAAGCCGCCGCCGCCGTGCTCGAAGAGGCCGTTTTCCTCGAAAAGCTGCGTCGGCGTGAGACCGTGGCGCTCGATGCACTCTTCCACCTCGCGCTTTGTCTCTGAGTTGTGGGTGAAAAACGGCAGCTTGTACTCGTCCACGAGCATTTTCATATACATGAGCAGATCGAGATTGGCCGTATACTCAGCGTGGATGCCGGGGATGTAGGAGATGAGCGGGTGGAGATTGTTGAACTTGATCGTGTCCATCTCGCCGACCGTCCAGTCATCCCCCGCGGCGAGCGCGCCGCAGAGAACCATGCGGAAGCCGCAGTCGATGGACGCCTGCGCAAAGGCGTCACGCTTATAGTACATGTCGAACGCGCTCGTGATGCCGCCCTTGAGATATTCAAGAATGGCGAGCTTTGTGAGAGCGTAAATATCGTCCGGCGTGAGCTTGGCCTCCAGCGGGAACACCTTGTCAAAAAGCCAGCTCTGCAGAGGAAGATCGTCCGCGTAGGAGCGGAGGAACGTCATCGCGCTGTGCGCGTGGGCGTTCTTAAAGCCGGGCATCAGGAGATTGCCCTTGAGATCGATCTCGCGCTCAAACGGCGGGTGTGCGCCGATGGCGGGGCCGACATAAAGGATCATGGATTCCTCGACCCAGACCTCCCCGTCGGAGATTTCAAACCCGTCGCTGAGTGAAAGGAGCTTGCCGTTATAAAAGCGGATCATGCCTTCTCCTCCGCATGCATGGCGGCGATGGAATCCCACATGAGCATTTTGAACTTCGGCGCGGCGGCGTTGGCCGCTTCGATGACCTCGTCGCCGTCAAGCGGGCGGTCGGAGAGGCCGGCGGCGAGATTCGCCACGCACGAAACGCCGCACACGCGCATGCCGGCGTGGTTGGCCGCGATGACCTCCACGACCGTGGACATGCCCACGGCGTCCGCGCCCATCGCGCGGGAGGCGCGGATGTCGGCGGGCGACTCGTAGCTCGGGCCGGTGAACTGGATGTACACGCCCTCCTTGAGATCGATGCCGTCCTTTTTCGCCGTTTCGCGCAGAATGGCGCGCAGGCCCTTATCGTAAGCGTTCGACATATCCGGGAACCGGACGCCGAGCTCGTCGATGTTCGCGCCGATGAGCGGATTGGGGATGAGCGCGCTGATGTGATCGGTGATGCTCATAAGCGTTCCGGCGGTGAGATCGCCGCGGATGCCGCCCGAGGCGTTCGTGACGAAAAGGATCTTCGCGCCCATGGCTTTCATAAGGCGCACGGGCAGCACAACGTCGTGCGGCGTGTAGCCCTCATAGAGGTGCACGCGTCCCTGCATGACGACAACGGGCGTTTCCTCCACATAGCCAAACACGAACCGTCCGGCGTGGCCGGGTGCGGTGGAAACCGGGAAGCCGGGGATCTCGCTGTACGGCACAACGGCGGTCTGCTTCACCATGTCGGCAAAGCCGCCGAGACCGGAGCCGAGCACGACGGCGACCTCCGGGACAAAGTCGGTGTGGCGCCGCACCGCGGCGAGACAGTTCTGGATGCGTTCCATTTCGGGATGCATAAAAGAGCCTCCTTATGTTGTTATTCTCTGTTATTCTTCGGTGAGATCGGCGAACTGTGCGCCGATATAGCCTGCCAGAGCTTCGGGGTCGATCCCGATCTGTGCGCCGAGCCGCCCGGCGCTGCAGAAAAAGGCGTCCGTCAAAAGCGCCGTTTCGTCGATCCAGGTGGGAAACGGCTTTTTCATTCCCACCGGGGAGCAGCCGCCGTGGACATAGCCGGTGAGCGGCAGCAGCTTTTTCTGCGGCAGCATGGCGATGCTCTTCACCCCCGCTGCCTTCGCCGCCTTTTTGAGCGAGAGCGTTTCCGGCGCGGGAATGACGAATACAAAGTGCTCGCCGGTATTCGCCTCCGCTACAAGAGTTTTGAAAACGCACTCCGCGCTCTGGCCGAGCGCGGAGGCC
>CAVEPP010000062.1:0-8367 GCA_963617605.1 Alloprevotella sp.
GGACGATAATCCGTACTACCGCGTCCGCTTCAACGGCAAAAGCGCCCGCGCGCTCGCCGCCGACGGACTTTCCGTGGCACTTGCCCACGCCGAAAACGGCACCGCCGCCATCGGCGCGTGGGAAAACCTTTCCGCCACGCCCGATGGGAACGGCGTTGTGACGCTCCCCGGCTGCACGCTGCTCGCCGGGCAGGGCAGCGCGAATCTCCTCGGCGTGACAGCCGATTTCTCCTCGCTCTCGGATGGATCTCTCTCCCATTCGCTGCTCGCCGTGAGCGATTTTCTCCGCGGCGACACGACGTATCAGACCGGCCCGCTCGTCCACAAGCGCGACTGCTTTGAGGCCGGGACGCTGCACCGCGTGCCGGACGGCGAGGCGCTGCGCGAGGGCGTGACATACGAATTCCGCGTGCAGTACGCCGAAGCGCTCTCTGTCGCAGCAGGGATGCGCGGTGAGGACGTGGGCCTCTCCGTCCGCTCGGAGCTGACAGGCGAGATGTTCCCCGTTTCCGATTTCATCTGGTACGGCAGCAGCGAGCACTTGACCGGCGATGAATATAACCCTTACACCGTCACATTTACTTATACCCCTTCGAGCGAGGGCAGCACCGTGTGCAGCTTTGTGCCGGTGAATCTTACCGGCGAGAGCAGCGTGCTTTCCGCCGCGCCGTTCCGTGCCTGCACCGAGACATCGGCCGCTGTCGTTGAAACCGCCATGGTTGAGACTGCTGCCGCCGATGCGCCCGCCGCGGTCGAGACCGTTGTTTCCGTAACGCCGGAGGCCGTTCTCCCCACGCCGGAAGCGCCCAGCATCGCCCAGACCGTGCCCGGCAATGCCACGCCCGCTCCGCTGCGCGATGCCGAGAGCGGAGCGCCCGCCACCCGTGCGCTGCTCGCGCAGACGCTCTGGACGCTCTTTGACCGCCCCGCCGCCGATGGCGACGTGTACTTCTCCGATCTTCCCGCCGACACGGACGCGGCGCAGGCCGTCCGCTGGGCGGCGCAGAGCGGACTGATCGTCGGCTACGGCGACGGCACGTTCCGTCCCGATGAGTCCGTCACCCGCGAGCAGACCGCCGTGATCCTCTGCCGCTACGCGACGCTGCGCGGCGCTGATACCTCCGCCGCGGGCGATCTCGCCGCGTGGAGCGACGGCAGCTCCGTCAGCCCGTGGGCGCAGCAGGCGATGCTCTGGGCCGTGCAGTCCGGCACAATCGCCGCGCACGACGACGGCACCATCGGCGCACGCGAGACCGCGACCTGCGGCGCGCTTTCCGAAATGCTGATGCATTTACAGGCGAAGCTGTGATATACTAAATAAAAGCCTCCCCTGTGTAAGGGGAGGTGGCAAAATCGAAGGTTTTGACGGAGGGGTTGTTGATCTTCATGATCTCAAAATGACAATCCCTCAGTCAGCCTTACGGCTGACAGCTCCCTTTGCACAAGGGAGCCTTTTTTATGCAGGAGGACAACGGTTATGGGCGAAAATACTCTCCCGCTCGAGATCGAGCGGAAATTTCTCATTGCGCTGCCGGACGCAGTGCTGCTCGAGGGAAAGAGCGTGAAGCATCTCGACATTGCACAGGTCTATCTCCGAGCCGGAACCTCCGGCACGGGCCGCCGCATCCGCCGCGCCCGCAGCGGCAATGAAACGCGGTATTACTATACCGAGAAGACGCGTATCACCGCTGTCACGCGCATTGAACGCGAGCACGAGATCTCCGCCGCAGAGTTTGAGGCGCTGCTCTCCGAGCGCGACGGGGCGCTCCGCACGATTGAAAAGACACGCTATCTCGTGCCGTTTGAAGGTCACACGCTCGAGATCGACGTTTTTCCCTTCTGGCACGACCGTGCCTTCTGCGAATGTGAGCTGCAAAGCGAGGATGAGCCGCTGCTGCTCCCGGACTGGCTGCATGTGTACCGCGAGGTGACGGACGATCCGCGCTACACCAACCGTGCGCTCGCCCGCAGCGTGCCGGACGATATACTCTGATCCGTATTGCTTTTCTCCGGCGAAATATGGTATAGTAAGGGAAATAAATCCGCCTCGATAGAAAAGGAGAACCCCCTATGCTCTTTGACGGTTTGAGCCCCATTGTCTGCGGCGTGCTGGGCTATGTCTGCATCATTCTCTACGATCTCAACAACACCTCACACAACAACGACCGCATGCAGTCGCTCTACACCGTCGGTGCCGGCCTGATCGGTCTCGCGTTTTTCAGCACCGTTCTCCCCGGGCTTTCAGAGACCAATTCTCTGCCCGCCGCGGTGCGCATCATCGCCGGTGTATTGGCGCTCGGCTTTTTTGCGCTGCTCATATACCTCACCTTCATCACCGGCGGACGCACGAACTGGAAGCGCAAGGATCCGAAAAAGCGCTGGTGGGAAAAGGATCTCGTGACAACGGGGGCCTACGCGCTCTGCCGCCACCCGAGCGTCTGGGTGATGCTCTTTTTCTGTCTGCTGCTCATCCCGGCGGCGAACTTTGACCCGTGGAGCGCCACCATTTTCAGCGTGTGCGGTCTGCTGCTGGCGATGTATGAGGACATCAACGTTTTCCCCGTGCTCATGCGCGGGTACAACGCCTACAAGGACACCACGCCGTTCCTCTTCCCCACGAAGGAAAGCATCCGGCGGTGCTTTAACGGAAAGAAGGCCAAATAAACACCATGCATGACGAACTGACTGCCGTTGATATGCAGAAAATGCGCGAGGAGCTCCGCGAGCGTGAGGAGGTGCTCATGCCGAAGATCCTCGAGGACGTGAAGGTCGCCCGCTCGTTCGGCGATCTGAGCGAGAATTTTGAGTACAAGGCTGCCAAGGCCGAGCAGCGCAAGAACATGAGCCGCATCCGCTATCTCAAGCAGATGCTCGCCTCCGCCGTCGTGATCGATGCAAAGTCCGATGCCGACGAGGTCGGTCTCTTTGACCGCGTCGTGCTGTATCTGGAGGATGACGACGAGGAGATGACCGTCCGATTCGTGACGACGCTCCGGCAGAACGCTCTCGAGGGGCTCATCAGCAAGGAGTCCCCGCTCGGCGAGGCGGTGATCGGCCACAAGGTCGGCGAGCGCGTGTACGTCCACGTGAACGACGACTACGGGTATTACGCCGAGATCCGTTCGATTGAAAAAGGCAAGGATGACGACAGTCTTGCCATTAGTGCATACTGAAATTACCAACCCATCCGTTCATCACGAAAGGAGAACTTTCATGTCCGCAACACTCGTTATCATGGCCGCGGGGCTTGCCTCGCGCTACGGCGGGGCGAAGCAGATCGAAAAGGTCGGCCCCGGCGGAGAAATCCTCATGGAATACACCATTCACGACGCGCAGCGTGCCGGGTTTGACCGGTTCGTCATCATTCTCCAGCCGCAGATGCTGGAGGACTTCCGTGCCGTGTGCGGCGAGCGGCTCGAAGAAAAGGTACACGTGGATTACGCTTTCCAGAGCTTTGACGCGCTGCCGGACTGGTTCACCGTTCCGGGGGGCCGCACGAAGCCCTACGGCACCGTGGCCGCGGTGCTCAGCGGCAAAGACGTGATCTCCGGCAAATTCGCCGTGGTGAACGCCGACGATTACTACGGCCCCGGCGCTTTCGCGCTGATGTACGAGGCGCTCGAAAAGCTCCCGGAGACGGGCCGCGGCTGCATGGTCGCCTACAAGCTGCGCAACACCGTGAGCGATTTCGGCACTGTGACGCGCGGTGTGTGCCACATTGACGGCGGCGAGATGACCGCCGTCACGGAGACATTTAAGATCGGCAAGGCGCCGGACGGCTCCATCCGTTCGTTCAACAACTCCGAGGAGGGCGTCGTGCTCGATGGCGAAAGCCCGGTATCGATGAACTTCTGGGGCTTCACGCCGTGGGCGCTCGACGAGATGGAGACCTACTTCCATACGTTCCTCCGCTCCGAGGCCGGCAAGGAGCTCAAGAGCGAGTGTCTGCTGCCGACGATGGTCGGCGACATGCTCCGCGAAGGGTCGATGCATGTTGACGCCTACACGACCGAGGAAGCGTGGTTCGGCATGACATACCACGAAGACCGCGCCACGACCGCCGCCATGCTTCGTAAGCTCACCGCCGAGGGCATGTACCCGGAAAATCTGTATTAATACCGCATATGGGAAACCCGGCTCTTCGGATGAGATCCGAAGAGCCGGGTTTTGTATTCACTTTGCCGCGGCAAGCACGAGCAGGCCGCTGAACAAAACGGCCTCCCCCAACGTCTTTTCCCGTCGAAGGAATCCGTTTTTTCTATATAGAATTTCCGGCAGTATTTTATTTCTTGCCGTGGATGTTCTTCATGCGCTGGCTGTGGTCAAGGATACGCTTGCGCAGACGGAGGTTCTTGGGCGTGACTTCGAGAAGCTCGTCGTCCGCGAGGAATTCCATGCACTGCTCGAGCGACATCTGGCGCGGCGGGATGAGCCGCAGCGCTTCGTCCGAGCCGGAGGCGCGGGTGTTCGTGAGGTGCTTCGTGCGGCAGACGTTGACCGGGATGTCCTCCTGCTTGGGGCTGACGCCGACGATCATGCCGCCGTAGACCGGCGTGCCGGGCGTGATGAACATGGTACCGCGCTCCTGCGCGTTCCAGATGCCGTAGGCGACAGCCTCGCCCTGCTCCCACGCGATGAGAGAGCCGGTCGAGCGGCGCGACACCTCGCCCTTATAGGGCGCGTAGCTGTCGAACACGGAGGCCATGATGCCCTCGCCGTGGGTGTCGGTCAGAAATTCATTCCGGTAGCCGAACAGTCCGCGGCTCGGCACGAGGAAGATGAGGCGCATGCGCGCGCCCACGGGGGTCATCTCCTTCAGCTCCGCCTTGCGCGTACCGAGCTTTTCGATGACCGAGCCGACATACTCCTGCGGCACGTCCGCCACGAGCTCTTCCATCGGCTCCATGAGATTACCCTTTTCGTCGCGCTGCATGAGCACGCGCGGGGGCGAAACCTGGAACTCATACCCTTCGCGGCGCATCGTCTCGATGAGGATCGAGAGCGACATTTCGCCGCGTCCGGCAACGTTGAAGCTGTCGGTGCTGCCCTCGACGTCCGTAACGCGCAGGGAAACGTCCTTGAGTGTTTCGCGGTAAAGGCGGTCGCGGATCTGGCGGCTGGTGACAAACTTGCCCTCGCGCCCGGCGAAGGGGGAGTTGTTGACGGAGAACGTCATTTCCATCGTCGGCGCAGAGATCTTCACGAACGGCAGCGGCTCGACCGCGCCGACGGCGCAGATCGTGTCGCCGATGGTGACGTCGCCGATACCGCTCATGGCGATGATGTTGCCCGCCGCGGCCTCCGTCACGGGGACCTTGGCAAGGCCGCTGAACTCGTAGAGCGATACGGCCTTCGCCTTGCGGGGCGCAGCGTCCGGCGAGTGGTAGTTGCAGACGGCGATCTCCTCGTTCTGGCGGATCGTGCCGCGCTCAATGCGCCCGATGGCGATGCGGCCGACGAACTCGTTATAGTCGAGCGAGGAAACGAGCATCTGGAAGGGTGCCGCGGTGTCCTGCGCCGGTTCGGGGATATATTCGAGGATCGTGTCGAAGAGGGGCTGCAGATCGGTGCCCGGCACATCCGGCGAATAGGACGCCGTGCCCTGGCGGCCGGAGCAGAACAGCATCGGGGAATCGAGCTGCTCGTCCGTGGCGTTGAGATCCATCAGCAGCTCCAGCACCTCGTCCACGACCTCGTGAACGCGCTGGTCGGGGCGGTCGATCTTATTGACAACGACGATCACGCGGTGGCCGAGCTCCAGCGCGCGGCCCAGCACGAAGCGCGTCTGCGGCATGGGGCCTTCGGCGGCATCCACGAGCAGGATAACGCCGTTGACCATTTTGAGCACGCGCTCGACCTCGCCGCCGAAGTCGGCGTGGCCCGGCGTATCGACGATGTTGATCTTGACGCCCTTGTAGGTGACAGCGGTGTTCTTCGCAAGAATGGTGATGCCGCGCTCACGTTCGAGATCGCCGGAGTCCATCACGCGCTCGACGACCTCCTGATTTTCGCGGTACACGCCCGACTGCTTGAGCATTTCGTCCACGAGCGTCGTCTTGCCGTGGTCAACGTGGGCGATGATTGCGATATTGCGTAATTCCATAGTATCCATCTCCAAATATAAATCCGATTCAAAACCAGCGAAGTATTATACCACAGTGCATTCTGTATGAAAAGAGATTTTTTTCATCTTGCCATTGTTTTTCAACAAAAACGAGCCTCGCAGAGTTTGCGCCCGCAGGCGCAAAAAAGTTCAAACATATTTGCCGGCGGCGTGTACGTCGGCAAATATACTTCTCGGCCCGCAAACGTGCGAGCGTAAGCGAGTGCGCTGCGGCGGGCCGCGATCCTCTCAAACGGGAGACCTGCAAAACAGGTCTCCCGTTTGAAGGATTAACAGAAAGGAGGATCGCCCCCGCCCTGTTGGGGTCGATCCTCCGAGGAGAAAAGTATTGGCCCTCCGCGCTGCTGTGCTGGGCAGCCGAAGGTCGGAGGGGCGGCTCTATTATTGAAAGCCCAACTTCCCCGCCATTATGATATTAGCGCAATTGTTCCCTTCTGTCAAGAAAAATTTAAAAATTAAATATCTTCCTCTTCCGAAGCACGGAGCAGCTTCCAGATCTCCTCTGCCTCGTCGCTCTGGATATCGCCGGAAGCAAGCCGCGAGGCGATGTACTCCACAGCGGCATCCGTGCCGCGCTCGGCGTTGAGAAGGAGCGTTTCGGAGAGCGTGTCAGCAAGCGCCGAGCCCGAAGAGCCGGAGGCAGCCGTACCGTTCCACGCATCGCGCAGCGGCGCCAGCTTTCCGTTTCGTCCTTTCCAGATCTCTGCGAGATAGTCCGCCTGGTCCTGCGTGAGGCCCATACCGACATAGCCGGAGTAATCGCCGGCCGCAGCGAGCAGCGCAGCAGCTTTGGCGGTCTCTTCGCGGCGGCGCTTTTCCACCTCCTGCCAGAGCTTGGCAAGACTTTCTTCGCGCGTCTTTTTCGCCTCGGCGTCGGCACGCTCCTGTTCGCTCTTTGCCGCGGCAAGGCGAGTATCGCGCGCGGAGTATGTCTGCGCTTCCTCGGCAAGACGCGCTCTCTCGTTTTCGGCGAGCTCCTCGCCGTAGGAGTTGGCCAGGCGTACCTGTGAGGATTCCGTCAGGCCGCCGGTGATGCCCTGCGCCGCAAGCCGCTGCGGCAGCGTGCGGGTGCTCTCCATATACTCGCGGTAGAGCTGGCGGTCGGTGTTCTTATACCCGCCGCGGATTCGCTCGAGCGCGTCCTGCGCGTCGCGCTCGGCAGCGCTGGCCTCGGCTTCAGCGGTGCGCTTATTTCCGGCGAGCGCATCGGCGTACTGCCCGGCGTAGTACTTCTGCATGATCTCGCTGTACGTGGGGCCGCGTTCCGCCGGAGCGGTGCTCTCCGTGCTCTTTCCGCCTGTGTTCCCGGCAGTTTCCGCTGGAGTCCATCCCGTTACGGACGGGTTTTTCTTCTCTTTGCGCGATCCGTCCGGAAGTTTGCCGGAGGGAGTTTTCGTTCCAAAATCGTCAAGACGTATGACCTTCATTTTTCTTCTCCTTATCGTATTTTCTGCATTTCGGGTTGCGGCACACCCATTGCGCCGCGGTCTTGCGCAGCATTTCAATGCCGCAGCACGGACATTTCATACCGGTTCGCCTCCTTCAAAACCTCCCTCTTTGAGGGAGGTGTCGGCGGCATAGCCGTCAACGGAGGGAGTTGTCTCCCCCGCCGGCGCAAACCTCCGCTCCCACGCCCCGACGATCTCCTGCCGGCCGGGGATGTCGAGAATTTCAAGCTCGGCGGCGAAGATGCGCCAGTTTTCCGCCGTGATGTTTGATCTCGTCAGACTGTCGAGCGCCTGCAGCGTCGTCTGCCGGTCGCGCCGCGCGCCGTCGGCGGCCTGCACCGTGATATCTACCCGCGGGAAAAATTCCCGGGATGAACGCACCACTTCTCCCGTAAGCGAACGGACCTCCGGCAGCGTGCGGGCGAAGTCGGCGCTGTTGTAGATCATGCGCTGTCCCGGTGCTCTTGTTCCCTCCGGCGCGCCGAGATAGAGCATCCGGTTGTCGTCGAAAAACTCGAGCGCCAGCCAGTCCAGCAGCTCATAGAGCCGCTCAAAGCCGGCGTTTCGGTCGGCGCGCTTGATGTCCGCCTGCTCGCGTCCGTCGGCGCGGAGCATGGAAAGACCCGATGCAGTCGTAACGCGCGCCGTCTCCTTGCCGGTGCCGGTGTCGTAGTTGCGACTGGCGCGCTCGATCTGCTCCTTGAACCAGGTGATATCCATCGCCGCCTTGCCGACGCTCTGCAGTCCGCCGAGGCGCTGCACGCCGCCCATGCGTCCCTGCTTGAGATGCACGAC
>CAVEPP010000063.1:0-7284 GCA_963617605.1 Alloprevotella sp.
CTCACATTTTTCTTGCTGTTAAGTGAGCGTATCGTCCAGTAAGTTCTGTTCGGATTAAGTTCCACCACATAGCCAAGCTCACGCATAATCTTTCTGAAATCATTGTGATTACCGCTGCAGGTAATGGCAAAATCTATCGCTTCACGCATAAGATTAAACTTGGTCGGCTCTTTATTTTTCTCGGCAAAGTAAATGTTTCTCGGTGTCTTTCCGCTCGGATTTTCAATGACATACAGCCCGTGCTCCTTGCAGATTTCATCTGACAATGCCCTCAAGTGATAGTAGCATTCACGTTCGGCGATTTTTTATTTACAATTTGTTCAAGATAGTTTCAGTTTCTTTTCAGAAATCCATGGTAGGATGCAGCCATAAGATGAAAAACGAAACAAGAGGTGTTTTCCATGTACGAGAACAACAATCCCAACTCCGATAACGAAAGCAGCACCTACCGGTACACACCGGAGCGCGGCACGCAGAGCGAATACACTGGCGGCTCACAGTATACCGCCGGTTCGCAGAGCGAGTATATCCCCGGCACGTATTCGACCGTCCCCCCCGAGCCGCCCAAGCCGCCGAAGAAAAAGAGGGAACTCACCGCCGGAAAGATCATTGCGATCGCACTTGTGTGCTCGCTGCTCGGCGGGTGCCTCGGCGTCGGCGCAACGCTCCTGTTGGGCAAGAATACGAAAAGCCAGACTCCCTCGACCAGTACGACCGTCTATGTCGGCGAGCGGCAGACCGAAACAGTGAACACCGCGCGAACCGATACCTCTGAAAAGCTCTCCCCGCGCGAGGTGTACGCGCAGAACGTGAACTCCACCGTCGGCATCACGACCTCGATCACGACGAACTACTGGGGTTATCAGACGACGAGCGCCGCCTCCGGCTCCGGCTTCATTCTGACCGAGGACGGCTACATTCTCACGAACTACCATGTGATCGAAAGCTCCAACAGCGTGCAGGTGACAACCTACGACAACACCGCCTACAGCGCCACAATCGTCGGCTACGACGAGAGCAACGACATTGCCGTGCTCAAGATCGACGCCACTGGACTCACACCGGTTGTGCTCGGCAGCTCCGACGATCTCTATGTCGGCGACGAGGTCATGGCCATCGGCAACCCGCTCGGCGAACTGACGTTCTCGCTCACCGTCGGCTATGTGAGCGCGCTCGACCGCGAGGTCACGCTCTCCTCCGGCACAACAATGGATCTCATCCAGACGGACGCCGCCATCAACTCCGGCAACTCCGGCGGCGCGCTTTTCAACAGCTACGGCGAGGTCGTCGGCATTACGAACGCCAAATACAGCTCCTCCTCTTCTTCGAGCAGCGCGTCCATCGATAACATCGGCTTTGCCATCCCCATCAACCATGTGAAGAACATTGTCACGAGCATCATTGAAAAAGGCTATATCGTCAAGCCGTATATCGGCGTGTCCGTCACGACCGTGAGCAGCGAAATGGTCAGCTACGGTCTCCCGCAGGGCGCGGCAGTCAAGGTCGTCAGTGAAAACAGCCCGGCGGCGGAAAGCGGGCTGAAAGTCAACGACATCATCACCGCCATCAACGGCGAGGAGATTACAACGAGCAGCGAGCTTGTAAAGATCGTCTCCGCCAGTCAGCCCGGCGATGAGATGACGCTCACCGTCTACCGGCAGGGTGAGAGCGGACAGCTTACTCTCACGCTCACCGTCGGCGAGCAGCAGAAGAGCGCGCTGGCCGACACCACTTCTTCCTCAACGCAGCAGCAACAGCAGTCCTCCGGTTCCTACGGCGGATTCCCGTTCGGCTTCGGCTTCGGCTACGGCGGATAACACATCAAACAAACCCCATTGGAAAAGGCTCTGTTTCTTCGGAAACAGAGCCTTTTGTTATTTTCGTAGCACGGATTTACCCATGTACTTCCATGTGGCCTTGTGGCCGCCGCAGCGTATGGCTTTCCGGCAGCCGGGGATGTCCCAGCAGAGCGTGCCGAAGAGGGCCGTCACGCCGTAGTCGAACCATATCGGCGTCACCGGTACGCTCGGCCCGGTCAGCGCGGCGATCCCGGAGTCACGGCAGAGCTCAAGGATGTGCGGCATTGTGCCGTTCGTGAGCGCCATACCGGTGACGACAACAACGTCCGAGCCGGGGATCAGCCGGTCCTCCTCCCACTCCGGATAATCGCCGGGGCGGGGCTCTTTTTCAAATACGCGCAGCTCCCGCATGCCCGTGAGCTTTTCGCCGCCGTGGAAATGGCCGACAGTGGAAACGAGCTTTCCAGCGCACTCCGGTTTCAGCGTGCGGAACACGTCGCCTTCGTCGATCTCCGGCGGATAGAGCGTAACACCCAGAGCTTCCATGTTCTCCCGCCGGTTAAACCAGGCGTTCACCGCCGCGCAGCCAAGCGCCGAGAGCGCCATATCGTCCGAACCGAGCTGCGCCGCGAGATCTCGCAGCGGTTTTCCCAGCCAGTCGGTGCAGACAACCGCATCAAGGTACGGTGTTTTGTTCGGCAGCGGAAGAGAGGCAAGGCCCGCACCGCCCTCTGTTTCCACATACGCCTGATACCGGCCGCGCACTGCCATTCGGATACGCAGATGCGCCGGTACCGAGGATATAAGCGCTTCATACAGGTCCATGCGAATCGCACCTTGCCTTTCTGCCTTTGTCGGAGTATACTTAAAATAAGTATACAGGAAATAAACGCAGATCACAAGTCAGGAGGAATACCCATGCGAAGGATTTTTTCCAAGCTGCTTTATGAAATCGAAGAAAATCGCAATGTTATGCTCGTTACGGTCATTGCCGACCGCGGCAGCGCGCCGCGCGGCGCGGGCGCGGCAATGCTCGTCGGCGAAAAGGGCCGTCTCACCGGCACGATCGGCGGCGGCGCTGTGGAATATCAGTCTGAGCGCAAGGCCATGGAGCTTTTGAAGACCGGCGAGAGCGCGGTACACGATTTTGTGCTCCGTCCCAATAAGGTGGAGGATATCGGCATGCAGTGCGGCGGCGATATTACGGTGCTCTTTGAGTATGTCAGCGCCGACGATCTCCGCTGGAGCCTGCTTGCGGGCGCTGTGTGCGACCGTATCGAGGCAGGCAAACACGGCTGGCTCGTTCTCCCGCTCAATGGCGGTGTGCCGAGTCTCTACGGCGAAGAGGGGCTGCTCGCCGGTGAGAGCGTCAGCGAGGAGGATCGCGCCGCGCTCTGCACAACGCACTCGGTCGTCACGGATACTTATTATGCTGAGCCGCTGCCGCTCTACAACCGCGTTGTGATCTTCGGCGGCGGACATATCGCACAGGCGCTCACGCCCATGCTCGGCGCAGTGGATTTCCGCTGCATCGTGCTTGATAACCGTCCTGCCTTCACCGACGTTTCCCTCTTCAAAGGCGCGGAGGAAGCAATGCTCTGCAATTACCACAACATTGCCGAGTCCGTAACGCTCACCGCAGAGGACTATGTCGTCGTGATGACGAACGGACATTCCGGCGATCTCGTTATCGAGGAACAGGTGCTCCGCTCACCGCACGCCTATCTCGGCGTTGTCGGTTCGCGCAGCAAGATCGCATACGTCAACAAAACGCTTATGGAGCGCGGCATTTCGGAAGAAGCGCTCAAGACCGTACACACGCCGATCGGCACGCGCATCCGCGCTGTCACACCGGCGGAGATCGCCGTGAGCATTCTCGGCGAGCTGATCCTCTGCCGCGCCGAGATCCGCGAGGGTGAAATGCCCGCGCACCACAGCTGCCCAATGCACTGAGCTCCGGCGCGGCTGTCATAACGATCCCATAAAAAAAAGCACAAACTCATCCCCCGCGGGCGCTGTCCGCGGGGGAAACTCCATTTTTTACTCATCCTCAAAGGGCAAGCGGGCGCAATTTAACAAAATCTTTCGCTGCCTTTAATTGCAAAATCCGCCCCATTATGATACAGTATAAACAAAATTTGCTGGCAAACATTGGAGGGATTTCCTATGCACCGATTTACCCGTATCACCGGCGTGCTGCTCGCGCTCGTGCTCGTCTTTTCGCTTCTTTCCGGCTGCGGGAGTGCAGTGCCGGACGTGCCGTCCTATACTGCTGCCCCCACTGCGGACACCGTTCCCCCAACGGATGCCCCGTCTTCCACCGAACCCGAAGCCACCTCTCCGGATGAACCGGACGCCACCTCCCCCGCCGCGCTTGACGAGGACGGCGAGTATACCTCGGCGGAGGATGTTGCGCTCTATCTGCATCTCTATGGCCATCTGCCGGAGAATTTCATCACCAAGAAAGACGCCCGCGCGCTCGGCTGGAACGGCGGCAGTCTGGACGATTATGCCGACGGCAAATGCATCGGCGGCGACCGGTTTGGAAACTACGAGGGGCTGCTGCCGGACGCGACGGGGCGCGAGTACCATGAGTGTGACATCGAGACGCTGCACGCCGCCTCCCGTGGGGCCAGGCGCATCGTATACTCCAACGACGGTCTTATCTATTATACAGAGGACCACTACGAGAGCTTTATTTTGCTTTTTGGCGAAGAATAACGCTTTTTGGCGAAGAATAACGCTTTTTCCCGGCTCTCTTTCTATGTTTTAACTATTTTCTTTCCGTTTTCGCGTGCTATAATACAATTTAGTTAATAAATGTCCTATTACTTATATGCGAGGAATATCGAATGGATCAACCTCTTGTGCAGGGCGTGCTCGCCTTCGTCGGCGGCGTCATCGTGTCTGGGCTCGTCTCTCTGCTTTCCGCGCGTGTGCTGAAAAAAAAGCCCTCGGTTTACGCTTCGTTTTCCGCCGTGCGCCAGCTTTTCCATGTCGGATATCTTGTCGCGGTCTTCTTTATCAGCCGCGCGCAGGGCTGGGATGTTACCGCCCCGCTCGTCGGTGCGGTAGTCGGTCTGACCGGCGCTTCCATGCTTTTTGCCGTGCTTTTGGCGCGGTACAACGATAAACTGTCCAAATCCGCTGCGGCGGATAAGAAGGGAGAAGATCAGAATGGGGGAATCCCGTGTTGTGATCCCGATTTTCGGAATCCTGGATGTGACCGGCGAGGTGATCGGCATGTGGGTTATACTCGCGGCTGTCGCCGTGATCTCGCTGCTCGCCACGCACCATATGCGCGAGCGACCCGGCAAATTCCAGAACGTGATCGAGACAGGCGTTGAATATCTCGACAACTATTTTGCCGGTATTCTCGGCAAGACGGAGTCCCGGAAGCACTTTCTGTTTCTCGGCTCGCTCTTCATCTTTATCATTTTCGGCAACTACACCGGCCTCATTCCCGGCGCCGGTCTGACGGACTACTGGAAAGCGCCGACCTCGTCGCTTTCGGTAACGCTCGGTCTCAGTATCATCACGTTTTTCTATCTGCAGGGCTCAAGCATTCACGCGCGCGGCTTTCTCGGCTATCTCAAGCGCTTCATTTCCCCCATCGTGATCATGCTGCCGCTGCTTATTCTGGATGAGTTCATCAAGCCCGCGTCGCTGGCGCTGCGTCTGTTCGGCAACATTTTCGGCGAAGAGACCGTTACCGAGCAGCTCTATGAGATCCTGCCCATCGGTGCGCCGATCGTGATGATGGTGCTCTCGCTGCTCTTCTGCGCGCTGCAGGCCATCGTTTTCACGACGCTCGTTTCCATCTATCTGCAGGAGGCCACCGAATAACGGTGCGTCTCTCAAAATCTAAAGAATATTTTTTGTAAGGAGATACACTACCATGACTGATTCCGCCATCATTGCTATTGCCGCTGCCATTTCCATCGCTATCAGCACCATAGGTCCCGCGCTGGGCCAGGGCAAGACCGCTGCCGCCGCCATGGAGAGCATCGCCCGCCAGCCCGACGCCGCCGGTGAGATCCGCTCCTCGCTCATCATCTCGATGGCCATGATGGAGGCTCTTACCATTTACGGCCTGCTGATCGCCTTTATGCTCGTCGCCAAGGTCTGAGAGGCGAAAAGCTATGACGATCGAACCATCTCTCATCGTATGGACGGTTCTATGCTTTCTCGCGCTGCTGCTCATTCTGAAAAAGCTGCTCTTTCAGCCGATGCTGACCTTTATGGATGCGCGCAATGCGAAGATCGAGGCCGGGCGCAAGGCAAAGGAGCGCTCACGCGCAGATTATGAAGCGGAAACGCGCCGCCTTGCGGAAGAGCGCGCCGCGCAGGACGCGCAGCTGCGTCAGTCTGGCGCGGAAGCGCTGGAGCGCGCGCAGGAGGAACTTCTCCGCCGCACGGCGGAAAAGCGCGCCGAGGCCGCGCAGCGGCTCGAGGAAAACCGCGCCGCGCTCGCCGAGGAATCTGAGCGCATCTCCAGCGAGCTGGAGCCGCAGCTCTCCGATCTGGCGCTTGATCTTGTGAACCATCTGCAGCACTGGCAGGACGACCGCCACTCCGCCGTGGACGCGGAGACGATCGCCGCGCCATATGCCGACATGGAGCATCTCACCGCCGGTGAGCATACGAATGCTACTACGAACAGGACGAAATGATTATGCGTTTTGTATATGCCATTATCAATTTTCTGATCCTTGCCGGGCTCATCTATCTTGTCGGGAGGAAGACCATTGTGAAGATCTTCCGTTCCCGCCGGGAGAGGATCGCGCGCGAGCTGGACGAAGCGGAAGCGCCGTTCACCCCCGAGCACCCGCTGCCGGAAATGCCCGCGCCCGACGATTCGGCGCTGCGGTCTGAGCTGGCCGCCGCGGAGACCGACGAGAAGGCCGCCCTTGCCGAGATCGAGACGCAGTATGAGGCGGAGGCTGCCGATCAGCGCCGTGAAATGCTCTTCACGACCCGCGCGCAAATCATCGAGCAGGTCCTCTCTCTCGCCGAGCAGCACATGCGCTCGGAAGCGTATCAGGCGACCAAGCTCGCCCGTCAGAACGAGGCGGTCGAGCAGATCCTCGCGCAGATCCATCTGACGCCGGGTGACGTTTCCTATCTCTCCCGCAAAGGCGTGCTGTATGTGACGCTCACCTCCGCCGCCGCGCTTCCCGACGATATCGTCGAGAAGGTGCGCGTCCGCGCAGAAGCGCTTGTCGCCGCTGCTGGCGGGAAGATCTCCTATTGGGTGCGGCAGAAGGAAGAGCTGATCGGCGGACTGCAGCTCCGCATCGGCGACACCATTTACGATTACACCATATCTAACAAGCTCTACCGTCTCGGCAAGGCGCTCAACGACCGGCCTCTCACGGAGACGGATGCGGAATCCATCCGCGCCGGTATGCTCGATGCCGTGCGCCACATGAAGCTCGGCATCGACGTGTTTCAGGTCGGCCGCGTGCTCAGCGTTTCGGACGGC
>CAVEPP010000063.1:7294-8348 GCA_963617605.1 Alloprevotella sp.
CTGCTGGATGGACGGTCTCGCCGACATCATGTACGGCGAGCTGGTCGAGTTCGTCAACGGCGAGCGCGGTATGGTCATGGACATCCAGGCCGACCGCGTCGGCTGCATCATCTTCGGCCGCTACGACCATGTGGACAGCTACAGCCGCGTGCGCCGTCTGAACAAGATGGCAAGCGTGCCCGTCGGCGAAGCGATGCTCGGCCGCGTTGTGGACGCGCTCGGCAAGCCCATCGACGGCCGGGGCCGCATCTGGAGCACCGAGACACGCCCCATCGAATTTCAGGCCCCCGCTATTCCCGACCGGCAGTCGGTCTCCGTGCCGCTGCACACCGGCATCAAGGCGATCGACGCGCTCGTGCCCATCGGCCGCGGTCAGCGCGAGCTCATCATCGGCGACCGTCAGACCGGCAAAACCGCCATCGCCATCGACGCGATCCTCGCCCAGAAGGGGCAGGACGTGCTCTGCATCTATGTCGCCATTGGCCAGAAGCGCGCCACCGTTGCGGAAATTGCCTCGCGGCTGGAAGCCGCCGGTGCGATGGAGTACACAACGATTGTGTGCGCCACGGCGTCCGATTCCGCATCGCTACAGTACATCGCGCCGTTTGCGGGCGCGGCGATGAGCGAATACTTCATGTACAAGGGCCGCGACGTGCTGATCGTGTACGACGATCTCTCCAAGCATGCCGTCGCCTACCGTGAGATTTCGCTGCTGCTGCACCGTCCGTCCGGACGTGAAGCGTACCCCGGCGATATCTTCTATCTACATTCCCGTCTGCTCGAGCGTGCCGCCCGCATCAACGCCGAGGCCGGCGGCGGCAGCGTCACGGCGCTGCCCGTCATTGAGACGCAGGCGGGCGATATCTCCGCCTACATCCCGACGAACGTCATTTCCATCACCGACGGCCAGATTTTCCTCGAAGCCGACCTCTTCAACGAAGGCCAGCGTCCGGCGGTCAACGTCGGTCTCTCGGTTTCGCGTGTCGGCGGTGCGGCGCAGACGAAGCTTATGAAGCAGGTCGCCTCCTCGCTGCGCACGGGGCTTGCCCAGTAC
>CAVEPP010000064.1:0-8247 GCA_963617605.1 Alloprevotella sp.
GACATACAAAGACTCCGCCGCGCGGAGACGTGCCGCATGCAGTCTCATCCTGCATATTACAGATTGTAATAATCTGTTTCCCTGGAAGCAGAAACAGCTTGACATAACGCAAAAGAATCGATAAAATATACCTTATGATATTATAGGAGAGATGGGGAACTCCTTTAATTTCAAAATGACCCTTTATCATAAGAGAAGTATGTTAAGAAGGAGGTAGACCGACTTATGCCGCAAATGTCCGTATGGATGATCGTCGCCAGCATCGTTGCCGTGCTGGTGTTTTTGCTGATCGGCTTTGTGCTGGGCGTCATGTACCGGAAAAAGGTTTCCGAGCGCGAGATCGCCAGCGCCGAGGATGAAGCGAAGCGCATCATCAACGAAGGCATTAAAACCGCTGAAAACAAAAAGCGCGAGGCGCTGCTCGAGGCGAAGGAAGAGATCCATCGTACCCGCACCGAGTGCGACCGCGAAGTGAAAGAGCGCCGCAACGAAGTTTCCAAGCAGGAGCGCCGTCTCCAGCAGAAGGAAGAAAATCTCGACCGCAAGACCGAAGCGCTCGAAAAGAAGACCGATACCCTCAACCGCAAGCTCCAGGAAGCCGATGCCCAGCAGGAGGAGATCAAGCTCATCAAGAAGAGCCAGCTCGACATGCTCGAAAAGATCTCCGGCTACTCCGTGGAGGAAGCCAAGCAGTACCTCATCAAGAGCATCGAGGCCGACTGCACGCACGAAATGGCCGCCAAGGTCAAGGAAGTCGAAGCCCAGTTCAAGGACGAAGCCGAGCAGAAGGCCCGCGAGATCATCGCCACGGCCATCCAGCGCTGCGCCGCCGACCACACAAGCGAGATTACCGTTTCCGTCGTTCCTCTCCCCAACGACGAAATGAAGGGCCGCATCATCGGCCGCGAGGGACGCAACATCCGTTCCATCGAAACGCTTACCGGCTGCGATCTCATCATCGACGATACGCCGGAGGCCATCACGGTCTCGAGCTTTGATCCTGTCCGCCGCGAGATCGCGCGTCTCGCGCTGGAAAAGCTCATTCAGGACGGCCGCATCCACCCCGCCCGCATTGAGGAAATGGTTGCCAAGGCCCAGCGCGAGGTCAACCAGACCATCAAGGAAGAGGGCGAACGCGCCGTGTTCGAAACGAACGTCCACGGCCTGCACCCCGACCTTATCAAGCTCCTCGGCCGCCAGCGCTACCGCACGAGCTACGGCCAGAACGTGCTCAACCACTCCATCGAGGTCGCCCAGATCTCCGGCCTGCTCGCCGCCGAGCTCGGCGTGGACATCGCCACGGCCAAGCGCGCCGGTCTGCTGCACGACCTCGGCAAGTCCATCGACCACGAGGTCGAGGGCAGCCACGTGACCATCGGTGTGGACCTTGCCCGCAAGTACAAGGAGTCCGAAGAGGTCATTCACGCGATCGAAGCGCACCACGGCGACGTGGAGCCGCACACGGTCATCGCCTGCATCGTGCAGGCCGCCGACACGATCTCCGCCGCCCGCCCCGGCGCCCGCCGCGAGAATATCGAGAACTACGTCAAGCGTCTCGAAAAGCTCGAGGAGGTCTCCCGCTCGTTCCCCGGCATCGCGAGCTGCTATGCCATTCAGGCCGGCCGCGAGATCCGCGTCATGGTCAAGCCCGAGGAAGTCAGCGAGGATCAGATCGTCCTGCTCGCGCGCGACATCGCCAAGAAGATCGAAGCCGAGCTTACGTACCCCGGCCAGATCAAGGTCCACGTCCTGCGCGAGACCAAGGCCGTCGATTACGCGAAATAAGATTTATTACAGCAAAAAGCTGCTGCCGCAATTGCGGCAGCAGCTTTTTTATGCTTCTTTGCTCAGTGCCAGAAGCTCTGCGATCATCTTGTCGAGCAGAGGAAGATACCGCTCGTCAATGCGGTGGATTTGATCGAGCAGTTGCTCATCGCCGCTGCGCGTATTGCCAAACAGAACGTAGTCGGCGGAAAGGCCGAGCACCTCGCAGACGCGCATCAGCAGCTTTACGGAAATTCCGGTTCGCCCTCTCTCAAACTCTGCCAGATAGGAAACGCTGACATCCAGCTTTTCGGCAAATTGCTCCCGCGTATAGCCTAACGCCTCCCGTGCTCTCCGAATACGTGTATGCATTACTATCACCTCAACATATAGTATTGGTGATAGCTAGGCACTTTAACATCAACTAACACTATATAAAAAATATATTGCAATACTATATGCTTTGCGATAGAATAGAGAAAAAAATCGGAGGGCAAAGCATATGAGAAAAAAGTAGGCGATATTGCGGAGCAGCTGGGGGTCAGCGCAAAGCAGCTGGAGTCGTGGATCCGGATCCAGGGAGATATTCCCTTTGGCATTGCAAGAGGAGGCTTGGAGGTCGATGAAGGCGATGTGGAAGATATAATAGAGAGATACAGAGACGTAATGGAGATGCAGGAAAAGGAAGAGGAGGAAAGAAGAAAATCAGCCGAAAAACAGCGGGAGAGGGCCATACGAGAAAGAGAGTTGGAGAAGGAACTGTCGAAAATCATGATCTCCTCTGGTTTTGATTTTGACGGTTACAGGATCGTAAAATACTCCGGCTATATTTCCGGCGACGATGCAACAGAAATCCCGCGCGGCGGATTGTTCAGCCAAAATAATGGCGAGAATTTGACAAACGCACTGGTGAAGATCCGACGTCAGGCTCTTCGGGAACTGAAAGAGGCGGCCTATGATCTCGGCTGCAACGCTGTGATTGGCGTGGATTTTGACTATATTACGCTGGAGCCCGAAACAGCAAATATCACGGGCGGGACGTCGTATGAGCCCTACGTGATATGTGTGACGGCGAACGGAAACGCCGTTATCATTGAAAAGGAATAATACGATGAAAGAAATCGTCTGCGAAAACTGCGGCGCACGGGAACTGGACAGAAAAGACGGGTTTTATGTCTGCCGGTACTGCGGCTCGAAGTTTCGGATAGAAAAAGAGGAAAAAACATCCAAGATCGAACTTAACGAGGATGTGGCAGCACTGCTGAAAAAATGGGAGGAAAACCCGGGACGGGCAGAGCGCTATGCCCGCCTGATTTTGGAGATCGATCCCGGCAACCCGCGCGCAAAAGCCTATTTGGCCGGAAGAGAGAATGCCGGTGGCTGCTATGTTGCGACGGCGGTATATGGTTCTTACGATTGTCCCCCGGTCTGGACACTGCGGCGCTACCGCGATAATATTCTGGCAGCAACTTTTTTGGGGCGTACATTTATTCATGCATACTATGCCGTCAGCCCGGCTCTGGTAAGCCGATTTGGTGACAAGGCGTGGTTTTCCGCTCTGTGGCGTCCTGTGCTTGACCGAAAAGTACGGCGCCTTAATCGCAGCGGTGTGGAAGACACGCCGTATCGTGACCGCATGTGGTGAACGAACTGCCGCAAATAAATCATTGCAGTTTTTCAAATCGTCTCATTGCATTGGGCTCCGAAACCAGCTATCCTTGCAGCAGGAGGTGGCGAAATGGCAAACGAAAGCACAAAGGACTTCAACGCCATGCTGCACGACAGCAAGGATATGCCCAAGATCCAGATTATTACCGACTGCAGGAGCATCGAAAAATATGGCGGAAACAGAATGTACTTTGCTCCGCCGCTCGACTATGACCGTGTGATGAAGGCGATTCCTTACGGCCGTGTGACTACCGTGGGGGAGATACGAGAGTATTTCGCGAAGCAGAGCGGCGCGGACTTCACCGAGCCAATTACGGCGGGAATCTTTATCTCCATCGCGGCGTGGGCGAGCCATCAGCGTACCGGAGACGAAACGCCGTATTGGAGAACGCTAAAGGCGAACGGCGAGCTCAACGAAAAATACCCGGGAGGTATCGAGCGGCAGAAGGAGAAACTGGAGGCAGAGGGGCATACCATCATTTCCAAGGGCCGTAAAAACATCCGGTACTATGTAAAGGACTATGAAAGCGTTCTTTATGATTTGGAATGAGAGGTTTCTCCTTCGACAAAGCAATAAAAAACGTGGCATGACACGCTCGGTGCGGTCATGACACGTTTTTGTATATTTTCTTATCCGAGCCGCGCTTCGAGAGCGGAGAGCTCGTCGGCGAGGCGCTGCGGGAGCTTGTTGCCGAATTTGGCATAGAACTCGTGGATGCCCTTGCACTCGGGCTTCCAGAGCTCGGGATCGACGGAGAGAAGATCGGCGAGCGTTTCCTTCGTCACGCCGGAGCCCTCCAGATCAATATCTTCAGGGTACGGCTCGTAGCCGAGCGCCGTTTCACGCGCTCCGACTTCGCCGAAGGCGCGGCGCAGCACCCACTCGATCACGCGCAGGTTGTCGCCGAAACCCGGCCAGAGGAAGTGGCCCTCATCGTCGGTGCGGAACCAGTTGACGTTTGCAATGACCGGCGGCTTAGTGACGAGCTTTTCCATGTCCAGCCAGTGCTGCCAGTAGTCGCCCATGTTGTAGCCGCAGAAGGGGAGCATCGCCATCGGGTCGCGGCGGGTCTCGCCGACCTTGCCCTCGGCCGCGGCGGTCTTTTCGGACGCCATGATGCTGCCGACGAAGACGCCGTGGCCCCAATCGCGGCTCTGGTAGACGAGCGGCGCGGTCTTGGCGCGGCGGCCGCCGAACACGATCGCGGAGATGGGCACGCCCTGCGGGTTTTCAAACTCGCTGGAAATACACGGGCAGTTGACCGCCGGAGAGGTGAACCGGGAGTTCGGATGCGCGCCGGGCACGCCGGAGGCGGGATCCCACGGCTCGCCCTTCCAGTTGAGCGCGTCCGTCGGCGGATTCTTGTCGAGCCCTTCCCACCAGACGGTGCCGTCCGGCTTGAGGACGACATTCGTGAAGATGGTGTTCTTTCGCGTCGCGGCGAGAGCGTTGGGGTTCGTCTTCTCGCTCGTGCCGGGGGCGACGCCGAAGAAGCCGTTTTCCGGGTTGACGGCCCAGAGCCGTCCGTCCGGGCCGGGGCGCAGCCAGGCGATATCGTCGCCGACGCACCAGCACTTCCAGCCCTTCTCGCGCCACGCCGCCGGGGGGATGAGCATGGCAAGGTTGGTCTTGCCGCAGGCGGACGGGAATGCGCCGCAGATGTAGCGGATCTCGCCCTTGGGGTTCTGCACGCCGAGAATGAGCATGTGCTCGGCGAGCCAGCCCTCCTCGCGGCCCAGCGTGGAGGCAATGCGCAGCGCAAAGCACTTCTTGCCGAGCAGCGCGTTGCCGCCGTAGCCGGAGTTGACGGACATAATGAGGTTTTCCTCCGGGAAGTGCGCGATATAGCGCTTCTCGGCGTCGAGCTCAGCCTTGGAGTGAAGACCCTTGACAAAATCCGGCGAATCGCCGAGCGCTTCATAGACCTTCGTGCCGACGCGCGTCATGATCGCCATGCAGCAGACAACGTAGATCGAGTCGGTGATTTCGATGCCGTACTTGGCAAACGGCGAGCCGATCGCGCCCATCGAGTAGGGGATGACGTACATCGTCCGGCCGCGCATGCACCCGTCGTAGATATCGTGCAGCTTCGCCTTCATCTCGTCCGGCGCCATCCAGTTGTTCGTGGGGCCGGCGTCCTCTTCCTTCTTACAGCAGATGAACGTGCGGCCCTCGACGCGGGCAACGTCGTTGAGCGCGCTGCGGTGGTATACGCAGCCCGGCAGCTTTTCCTGGTTGAGCTTGATGAGCTCGCCGGTGATATACGCCTCGCGGCGCAGCTCCTCAAGCTGCGTCTCCGTGCCGTCGATCCAGAGGACCTTGTCCGGCTGCATCAGCGCGCGGCTCTCCTCGACCCAGTCGGTGATATAATGGTTGATCGTATATGCCATTTCCCGGAGCCTCCTATTGTTTTTACATTATATTATTCATAATAGACGGAAAAGTTCCGTTTGACAATGGCGTATGTCGAAAAAAGTGGGGAAATTTGCAATTTTCATTTGTCGAACTTGCGTAAAAGCGTGTTCGAGAGCGCGGCAAACTGCGCGATGGAGAGCGTTTCGCCGCGCACGGTGAGCGGAAGGCCGGTTTCCTCCATGGCGGACTCGATGGCGGCGCGGTCCAGCTCGGAGAAGCCCGAGCGCAGCGCGTTCGAGAGCGTTTTCCGCCGCTGGGCGAATGCGGCGCGCACGGTGCGGAAGAAAAACTTTTCGTCATCTACGCTCGCGGGGGGCACGGCGCGCCGGTCCATGCGCACAACGGCGCTCGTCACCTTCGGCTGCGGCACGAAGCAGTGCGGCGGTACGTCAAAGAGG
Source organism: Alloprevotella sp. (assembly GCA_963617605.1). GTDB lineage: Bacteria > Bacillota > Clostridia > Oscillospirales > Oscillospiraceae > Apopatocola. Next base: position 6,247 of record CAVEPP010000064.1, read on the forward strand.
AGCTTCGGCTCGGCGTACCACTGCACGAGCACGGAGAACGCCCCGTACTCGCCCGTGCCGGGTGCGGCGCACAGCCGCTGTGCGACCTCCTTCTGGATCATTACGGTGACGCTCTCAAAGCAGCCCGCTTCGAGAAACGCGGTGATGAGCGGCGTCGTCACGTTGTACGGCAGATTGGCGCACACCTTCCACGGCCTCTTGCCGAGCGTTTCGGCGCAGATGGCCGGCAGATCCGCCTTGAGTGCGTCGGCAAAGACGACCGACACGTTATCAAAGTCCGCGAGCGTTTCGCCGAGCACGCCCCGCAGCCGCTCGTCCAGCTCGATGGCCGTGACGCGGCCCGCGGTTTTCGCAAGCTCTGCCGTAAGACAGCCGACGCCGGGGCCGACCTCGAGCGCGCCGTCCGCTGCCGTGATGCCGCTTTCGGCGGCGATCTGCTGCGGCACCCACGCGGCGGTCAGAAAGTTCTGCCCCATGGATTTGGAAAAACGGAAGCCGTGGCGCTGCAAAAGCGCTGTTATGTCGCGGTAGTCGGTCAGATTCATCGTTCCACCAGCTTTTCAAGCGCGATGCGCAGCGCGCCGTCGTCCACGCCGCCGACGAGACGGATCGTGCCGCAGGTCTCAAAGCCGTTTTTGCGCAGCATGGCGCGCATCGGCTCGTTGCCGGGGGCGGTGTCGATGCGGATACCCGCGCAGCAGTAGGCGTGGGCAAAATCGTCCGCGAGCGAGATCATTTCCGAGGCGATGCCGTGGCCGCGGTAGGCATCCGAAACCATGATGCGGTGGATCGTGAGATACGGCCCCGCGCAGGAGAGCCATTCGCCCTCAATGGCGGTGTACGCCGCCTCGCTCCGGCGGCTGATGCAGAGATAGCCTGCCGCTTTTCCGTCGGCGGTGAAGAGCCAGCCGTCGCCGCGCTCAATGTCCCGCCGGAAGTCCTCCTCCGCGGGGTAGCCGTTCTGCCACTGATCGAGCCCCTGCGAGGCGAGGAAGGCTTTTGCTTCCTCCGCAATGGCGAGAATGGCTGGCAGATCAGCTTCCTCCGCGCGGCGGCAGTCGATCTTCGGCGGCACGGGGCGCGGGTGGCGCTCGGCGTCGATCTCGTCGAGCAGGGCCTTGTCTTCGTCGGTCTGCGGCACGAACTTTTCAAAAAGCTCCGGGCGCTTGTCCATCGTGCGCTCGAGCATCTTCTTCCGCCGCCAGCGGGCGATCTCGCGGTCTATACCGCTGCGCAGAATGGGCGGCACCTCGCGCCCCTCCCACACGTCCGGGCGGGTGTACTGTGGGTATTCGAGCAGCCCGTCCCAGTGGCTCTCGCCGGTGAAGCACTCCTCGTTCGCGAGCACGCCGGGGATGAGACGGCACACGGCATCCGTCACCGCCATGGCGGCGATCTCGCCGCCGGTCAGGACAAAGTCGCCGAGGGAGATCTCCTCGTCCACGCACTCTTCGATGAAGCGCTCGTCCACGCCTTCGTAGTGGCCGCACACGAGCACGAGATGGTCGTAGTCCGCGGCGAGACGGCGCGCGCACGCCTGGTCAAACGTCTTGCCCTGCGGGGACATGTAAATGACGCGGCGGCGCTTTTCGCCCGCTTTGGCGCACACGTCGTCGAGACACGACTTGAGCGGCTGCGCCATCATCACGCAGCCCCAACCGCCGCCGTAGGGATAATCGTCCACCTGCTGCTGCTTGTTTTCGGTATAGTCGCGGATCTGGACGGCGTGGATGTCCAGAATACCCTTCTTCTCGGCGCGGCCGAGAATGCTGATTTTGAGCGACGCCTCCACCGCGTCGGGGAAGAGCGTCAGAATGTCGATGCGCATGGCGTCACATCCCTTCTATCAGATGAACGCGGATGACTTTCTCGTCCGCGTCGATGTCGAGAATAAATTCCGGTACGGCGGGGATGGTATGCTCGGTCTCGCCCTGCACAACGTAGACCTGCCCGGCGGGCATATCGAGCACCTCGGTGAGCTTGCCAATCTCTGTGCCGGAC
>CAVEPP010000065.1:0-8238 GCA_963617605.1 Alloprevotella sp.
TGAAGCTCGCCACGGAGCTTTCCCGCAGGGACACCGGCCGCACCGTATACATCCTCGACGAGCCGACGACCGGCCTGCACATGGCGGACGTCCACAAGCTCGTGGAGGTGCTGCAGCGGCTCGTAGACGCGGGCAATACGGTGATCGTCATCGAGCACAATCTGGATGTGATCCAGTGCGCCGACCATATCATCGACCTTGGGCCCGAGGGGGGCGACGGAGGCGGGGAGCTCGTCTTTGCCGGCACGCCGGAGGAATGTGCCGCGTGTCCTGAGAGCTTCACGGGAGAATTTCTGAAACCGGCGCTTGAACGCTACCGCAAGTGAACCTTTCCAGCTGTCTCTCATAGGATATACCGGAGGGATGGCGGTATGGGAAAATTGATATTGACCTTTCTGATCGCGGCGGCGGTGCTCTTCCTGTGCTGGAAGCTGCGCGGCGTGATGCTCACGCCCGTGTGCCGCGGGAAGGGGCAGAGCCTTGAGCTCGTCCTGCGCGTCTCCGGCGCGTCGCCGGAGCTGGAAGCGACGGTGGACGGCCTGCTGTGGCTGATCGCCGACGGCGTCCTTTTCGGAAGGATCGTGCTGCTCGACGACGGCATGGACGAGGAAACAAGAGAAATCGCCCGGCGTTTATCGCTGGGACAGGGGAATGTAACACTATGGACGAAGCAAACGAACTCCGCAGCTCCTTACAGCTCATCGGAACCGTAAAAAGCGTGATCTTCCAGAACGAGGAGAACGGCTACACCGTTCTTCGTCTGGATGTCGGCGGCGACGAGCCGGTGACGGTCGTGGGCTGTCTGCCGTTCGCCGCGCCCGGCGAGGGGCTGACGGTCGAGGGCGCGTGGGAGCGTCACCCGAGCCACGGCGAGCAATTCAAGGCGTCCTCGGCGATGCGCTCGCTGCCCGTGGGGGAGAAGCACATCTATGAATATCTCGCCTCCGGCGCGGTGCGCGGTATCGGCCCGGCGACGGCGGCGGTGCTCGTGAACCGCTTCGGCTCGCGGACGCTCGAGATATTGTCCGACAGCCCCGAAAAGCTCGCCGAGATCAAGGGCATCAGCGCGCGCCGCGCACGGGACATTTCCGAAACGTTCCGCCGTCAGACTGGCATGCGCCTTTTGATGGAGTTTCTTGCGTCGAACGGCCTCAAGCCTGAATACGCCATGCGGCTCTATAAGCTCTACGGCGACAGCGCGCTCGAGCTCGTGAAGTCCAACCCTTACGTTATCGCGTCCGACCGCATCGGCGGGCAGTTTGACGAGGCGGACGCGCTCGCGCTCTCGCTCGGCTTTGAGGAGGACAGTCCTCCGCGCATCGCCGCGGCGCTCATTTTTGAAATGGTACATAACCTCAATAACGGCCACAGCTTCCTCCCGAGGGAAAAGCTCGTCGCGGCAACGGCGCAGCTCATCGGCGTGGAGGCCGAGGCGGCGGAGGAATGTCTGGACGTTCTCGCCGACGAGGGCGAGATCGTGCAGGAGGTCGTGGCAGGGGTGAACGCGGTGTATCTCCGGCGGCTGTACGAGGCCGAGACCTACACCGCCGCCGCGCTCCGCGCCATGGCGCAGGATACTGTTCCGGCAAAGAAAAACGTGGACGAGCGTATCGCAGAGCTGGAACGCGAGACCGGCATGCGCTATGCCGCGCAGCAGAAGGAGGCCATCCGTCTCGCCTGCGAGCGGCGGCTGCTCGCCGTTACCGGCGGCCCCGGCACCGGCAAAACGACGATCATTCAAGCCATATTGCGCCTGTACGACGATATGCAGCTCGACTGCCTTCTCGCTGCGCCTACCGGCCGCGCCGCCAAGCGCATGACCGAACTCACCGGCCGGGAGGCCTATACCATCCACCGTCTGCTCGGCGCAGCGTGGGCCGCCGAGGGGGACGAGCTCACGTTCCGCAAAAACGAGAGCGATCCGCTGCGCTGTGGTGCGGTCATTCTCGATGAGTGCTCGATGGTTGACATAACGCTTATTCAGGCGCTTTTAAAGGCGCTGCCAAAGGGCTGCCGCCTCGTGCTCGTGGGCGACGCCGACCAGCTGCCGAGCGTCGGGCCGGGGAGCTTCTTCCTCGACGTGCTCCGCTCGCACGCAGTCGCGGCGGTGCGCCTGACGGAGATTTTCCGCCAGAGCGGGGAGAGCCGCATCATCCGCAACGCCCACAGCATCAACCGCGGCGAAACGCCGGAGCTGCGCGAAAATAAGGGGGATTTCTTCTTTTTGCAGCGTCCCTCGGGTGAGCGTCTGGCCGCGACCGTAGCCGAGCTTTGCAGCGAGCGGCTGCCGCGCGGCATGGGCATCCCGTCCGGTGAAATTCAGGTCCTGACGCCGACGCGCAAGGGCGAATCCGGCACCTTTGCGCTCAACGAACGGCTCCAGCAGGCGCTCAATCCGCCCGCGCCCGGAAAAAAAGAGAAAATTTTTGGCGAAACTGTGTTCCGGGAGGGCGATCGGGTGATGCAAATCCGGAACAACTATGATATAGTATGGTGTAAAGGCGGAGATACCGCGGCGATCATAGCCGGAGAAATGGCTCCCGGCTTGGCCCCCGAGACCGGCACGGGCATTTTTAACGGTGATCTCGGAACGATATTGCGTATCGACACCGAAAACGAGCTTATCTGGATCGACTTTGACGAAAAGCTCGCGTGGTATGCCTTTGAACAGCTCGGCGAGCTGGACCACGCGTTCGCTGTTACGGTGCACAAGGCGCAGGGCAGCGAGTACCGCGCCGTTGTTCTGGCAGTGGGACGGGCCCCGGCCCGGCTTTTGAGCCGTGATCTTCTCTATACCGCCGTCACGCGTGCGAGAGAGCTTCTCGTCGTCGTCGGCGAAACGGTGATCATGCAGGCCATGATCGAAAACGGACGCAAAACGCGCCGGTACAGTGGGCTGCGCGCCCGTCTGGCCGGAGAGGTCTGATATGAGTTGGAAAGAGCACGTTCTCGACTTTTTCTTTCCGCCGCGCTGCGCCTTCTGCGGCGTGATCCTGGAGAAGAGCGGGGACGGCGTATGCGAGACCTGCCGCAAGGTGCTGCCGCGCACGGCGGATACCGAGCGCAAATGCGACTTTGTCCGCGTCTATACCGCGCCCTTTTACTACGAAGAACCGGTGCGGCAGGGCGTGCTCGCCTACAAGTTTCGCAACGCCCCGTCGCGTGGAAAGGTTTTCGGCCGGATCCTCGGCGAGGATCTGCTCCGCCGCGGTGCCGACGATTTTGATCTTGTCTCGTGGGTGCCGCTGAGCGCGAAGCGCTATCGGCGCCGCGGGTACGATCAGGCGCGCATCCTCGCGGAAGCGGCGGCGGAAGTTCTTGGAGCGAAAGCCGTGCCGCTGCTGCGGAAAGCGCGGGATGCTTCGCCGCAGTCCCGGCTTCGCACACCGGAAGAGCGCCGGGCGAATATCTCCGGCTGCTACGTTGTCCGGAGCGCGGATGCGGTGCGCGGCAGGAGAATATTGCTCATCGACGATGTCATCACCACCGGCTCCACGCTTTCCGAATGTGCGCGCATGCTGCTGACCGCCGGGGCTGTGAGCGTCCGCGGCGCGGCGCTTGCCTGCCACCGGGAAGAATAACAGAAGAATTTAATCGCTTTTGATTTGAAGGGAATTTGACTATGCCTATTCTGTCCTCCATCATCGAAAAAGATATTGCCATTGATCTCGGTACCGATACGACCATCCTCTATGTCGCCGGGAGCGGCATCCGTCTGCGCGAGCCGACGGTCGTGGCGATGGACCGTCAGACCGGCCGCGTGCTCAAGGTCGGCGAGGACGCCCGGAGAATGCTTGGCCGCACGCCGGCGAATATCGTCTCCGTCCATCCCATTTCCGCAGGCGTCATCTCCGATTACGACATGACCTGCGAAATGCTGCGCGAATTCATCCGCCGCGTGACGAGCTTCAGCCTGTTCCGCTCCCGCGTGCTCGTGTGCGTGCCGGGCAGCATCACCGGCGTGGAGGAGCGCGCCATCGTGAACGCCGTCATCGAGGCGGGCGGACGCAAGGTGTATCTTGTTCCCTCGGCGGTCGCCACGGCAGTCGGCGCGGGTCTCGATGTGAACCGTCCGGACGGCCATATGATCATCGACATCGGCGGCGGCACGACGGAAGCGGCGGTCGTATCGCTCAACGGCGTTGTGGAGTCCGAATCCATCAAAACGGCGGGCGCGGCGTTCGACGAGGCCATCGTCAAATACGTCCGGCGCAAGCACAACCTGCTCATCGGCCTTCGCACCGCGGAAGAGCTCAAAAAGAGCATCGGCTGCGTCAAGGAGTGCCCCGAGGTCAGCTACGAGGAGGTCAAGGGCCGCTGCCTGATGACCGGCCTTCCGCGCACCATCACACTCAATTCCGACGAAATGGTCGAAGCGCTCGCCGAGCCGACGGAGACCATCCTCGAGACCGTCCACATGGTGCTCGAACGCACACCGCCGGAGCTGGTGGCGGATATCTCGGAAAACGGCATCGTCATGTCCGGCGGCGGCAGCCTTCTGTACGGCATCGACCGCCTCGTCACCGAGCGCACCGGCATCGAAGCGCACGTTGCGGACGACGCTCTCTCCTGCACAGCTTACGGCGCGGGACGCATGCTCAGCCGTCTCGACTCCATGACCGACGGCATGCAGAATTTCGCCCGCCAGCGCCAGCTCGACAAATCCGGAAGCTGAACATTTCCCGACACACTAAGACCCATCTTCGGATGGGTCTTTTTCTTTTCTGTACGCGGATTATTTCCGGTCATTTCCAAGGCGGAAAAACCCCAATATGACAGCGCCGAACGACCGCCTTTACTCCTCCGGCGGGCTATGCTTGTTCTATATTCTGTTGGGGGTAGATGTATGTCATTGGGAGATAAGACCGTGCTGCTGCGAAATCCGTGGAAAGGGGAGACGCTGCGCATCAACCGCCCCGCGGCGATCAAGGCCGCTTCGCTCGGCACGCATTTCGCGCTGGGCTTTGTGACGGGATGCGTGCGTGTGTTCGGCTCGTGCGCGCCGTTCGGCGTGGCGATGGCGGCGCGCTAGGGCGGCGGGCTCGGCGGACTCGCGTGCGTTCTCGGCGCGGCGGCGGGATATCTTGTCTCCGGTTCGCTCGCGTGGGCGCTGCGGTATATGGCGGCGCTCGTGCTCGTGTTTACGACGGCGTTTCTCCTGCGGGAAACGGCGATCGCGCACCGCGCGTGGTTCATGCCCGCCGTCGCTGCCGCCGTGATGGGGGCTACCGGTGCTCTGAATGCCTTTGATAAGCTCTTGCAGCTTTCCGTGGCGGTCGATCTCGCTACCGAGGTCGTGCTCACGGGACTTTCGGCGTATCTCTTCCATATGGCGCTCACCTCTGAGCGGCTGCGGCTGGAGCAGGAGGAGCTGCGGCGGGAAGCGGGCGGCGTGCTGATCCTCTGCTGCGCGCTGATGGCGCTTGCGCGCGTCACGATCATGGACGTTCTCTGTCTCGGCCGCGTGGCGGCGGTGCTGTGCGTTATGATCTCCTCGTTCGGCGCGGGCGCGGCGGAGGGCGCGCTCATCGGCGTCATCACCGGGCTGTCGATGGATCTTGCGTCCCCCGCAACGCCGATCTTCACGGTCTGCTACGGCTTTGCAGGCCTGATGTCGGGGGTCCTCAAGCGGCGGGGGAGGCTCGTCTTTCTTCTGATCTTCCTTGCGTCGAACACGCTCGCCGTGTTCTGGAACTGGGAAACGAATCCCTGCCTGCAGGCGCTGTACGAGGCGTTCTGTGCCTCGGTGATCTTCTTTGTGCTTCCGGCAAAGACGATGACGTTCATTGTCTCCATGGTGCAGCGTCCCGCCCTCGGCGAAGGCGAGCGCGGCATGCGCCGGTATACCGCCGGGCGGACGCGCGCTCTCGCGGACGCTTTCCGTGAACTGTACGAAACGGTGCGCCGCAGCGTAGAGAGCAAGGAGAACGATGCCGACATTGCAACCGTGTACGACCGCGCCGCGGAGGAGGTCTGCGTCCGCTGCCCGCGGAAGGAAAAATGCTGGCAGGAAAACTATATGGACACGCTCACGCTATTAAATGACGCTACCGCGGCCATGCGCCGCCGGGGACATCTGGAGCTCGCCGACCTGCCGGCACGCTTCCGGGAGCAGTGCAAAAGCTCCGCGCCCTTCACCGCGGCGGTCAACTCCGAGCTCCGTGCGCTCATCTACCGGCGGCAGCTCCACTCACGGCTGCGGGAAAACCGCATGGCGGCTTACGGGCAGTACCGGTATCTCGCCGGGGTACTCGACGCGATCAGCGAAGATCTGCGCTGTGCGAACGGCTCGGACACGATCGCCGAGCGGCGGCTCGTCCGGTATCTCAATTCGCTCGATATTGACGCGGAGGTATCCGTTTTCCGCGACCCGACCGGGCGGCTCCGCGCCGTGATCGAGAGCGCGAGACTTCCGATCCTCTTTCGGGAAGCGGACTATATGCAGGAGGTCTCCGACGCGCTGGGCGTCCGCATGTGCCGCCCGGCGTCGTTCAACCAGGACGATACGCGCCTTGTGCTGTTGGAGGCCGAGCCTCTCGCTGTGTCGGTCGGCGTGGCGGCGGTGAAGAAGGAGGGGGAGCCGGTCTCCGGTGACCGGGGGACGTATTTCAAAACCGAGCAGGGCGTGCTGTGCGTGCTGCTCTCGGACGGAATGGGCAGCGGCGAGCAGGCGGCAAAGGAGTCCATATCGGCGGTGCGTATTCTGGAACGATTTCTCCGCTCCGGCGTGGAGCCTGCCACAGCGATGAAGATATTGAACTCCGTTATGCTTTTGAAAAGCGGCGAGAGCTGGGGCTATGCCGCCATTGATCTCATGTGCATCGACCTCTTCACCGGTCAGGCAGGGTTTTATAAATACGGCGCCGCGCCCTCGTACATCCGCAGCGGGCGCAATGTCCGCCGCGTCAAGGGCGTGACGATGGCGGCGGGCGTGCTCGCGGGGGAGGGCGAGCCGCCGGACGTCGTGCGGCTGCATATCCGGCCGGGATCGCTCGCAGTTATTGCAAGCGACGGCGTTGTGACGCGGGAGGACGATGCGTGGCTGCGGCGGCTTCTGCTCGACGACGACGGCACGGATATGCGCGCTCTGGCCCGCAGCGTCGTACACGAGGCGGGTGAGCGTTACGGCTACAAGGACGACATGACCGTTCTTGCCATCTGGCTGGAGGAGCGCAAATGAGCGGAAGGGAACGCCTGCGGCACGGCTGGCTGCGATTTGGAAAAGTGGGCCGGAAAGCGAATAAGGATGGCAAAAACCGGTTATGCTTGGAGAAGAACCGCTGCCGGGAGGAGGAAGAGTTCCCTGTGGTCAAAGGAATCTCCAAAAGAGTCATCGTTGTAAAATCGCCGGATCCGAAGGTATTCGAGCAGGCCATATTCATCATTCGGGAAGATTTTGCCGGACAGTCCGGCGTGAGCGAAAAGGACGTCCTGCGCGAGGCGCGCGCTGCGGCGGACAGCTATCTCGGCGGCGGAAAACGCACCGGCGGCAAATTGTTTGCGCGGCTGCGCGCGCCGCTTTACGCCGCGGCGGGAGCCATCGCCGGCGTGATCGCATGGTTTGCCCTGCATCTGGCGCATCTGTAAAAATAAGAGAAAGCGGAAAATCCCATGTCCGAACCGCAAAGGCACCGGACATGGGATTTTTCTGCGAGGAGGCAGTTGCTTTTTTACAAAATATGGTATACTGGGGGCAGTGAACCGAAATATGCCAATGCGGAGGAGCATGAGATCATGGTCGATAAAAGATATTATGAAAAACTTGGCGGCTTCGCTTATCTTCTGGACGAGCTGAGAAAGAAACTCGGCGCACAGCAGACGGATATTCTGCTCAACGATGCAGTGACCCTTTGCAACGAACTGTGCGGAAAATATAAGAGACTTCCCAAAAAGGAAAAGATACATACCGAGCAGATGATCTTCCCACGGGCTTCCATATATTTACAGATGATGAAATATATCCCGCGGGAGGAGGCCATAAGCCTGATAGAAGAATCGGTAAGGATCGGTGTAGAGCCGGACCGAAAGCGTCTGCATGCAGTGACCGGGATCCCTTTTATCCGGCCTCTCTTCTTTAAGATATTCCCTAGGATGGTCCATACCATGTTCAACGGTGAAGCGGGTTTCAAAGCGGCGGAAATCGAATCTGACAACCGGCATTACCGGGTCGATGTTCTGCAATGCCCCTATGTGAAGTATTGCGAATTGCTGGGATGCAAGGAGCTGACGGGCACTTTC
>CAVEPP010000066.1:0-8227 GCA_963617605.1 Alloprevotella sp.
CCCCCCTTATTATACCAAATTGCTCGCCTAAAGGCGAGCTTCTTTGACAAGCTGAAATGGCTCCCTCTGACGAGGGAGCCATTTTGTACTCATTATGTTACATCCACGCGCTGTGGGAGACGAGATAGAGGTATGCGTCCACGAGCTCGTCCACGCTCGCGGCGCGGGGGCTTTCCAGCCAATGCTTCACCGTGGACACAAGACAGATGGCGTTGAAGCGCGCCACGGTTTTTTCCGAGAGAAGCCCCGCATGCCCCGCGGCGGGCGTAAGCGCGGCGTTTTCCAGCAGGAGGCGCTGCACCGCGTCGGCAAACGAATCCTCAAACCCGTTCTGCCCTGTGACGGTGAACGCCTTGCGGTAAAAGGCGCTGTCCTCCACGAGCCCCGAAAAGATCGTGCGCAGCGCGCCGACGCCGTCGCCGCGGCGCAGCGGCTCCGCCGCCGGGGCAACCACATCCGTTTCCACGATCCACGCGAGAAGATCGTACTTGTCCTGAAAGTGGTTATAAAACGACGGGCGGCGGATGCCGGCCTCGTTGGTGATCATCATGATGGAGATCTTTTCAAAGGGATATCGCAGCAGCAGCGCCTTGAAGCCGTCGGCGATCAGGCGCTTGGTCATATCCTTGCGGCTATCCATAGTTGCCTCCCTGTCAGAGCAGCGAGCGGATCAGCACGTCCACGCCGGTCGCGAGGAACAGCGCGCCGCCGATCCAGTACGCGGTGTTTTTCTGCGAATATCCGAAATGGTACCCCACCGACACGCCGCCGAGCGCGCACACCGCCGTTACGCCGAAGAGCGTGGCGAGACAGGAGAGCCAATGCGCGTCGAGAAAGCGGGAACTGACGCCTGCGAGCAGCGAGTCAAGACTCGTGAGCACGGCCGTACCGACGACCTTTTTGTAGGTGATCTCGGAGCGGTGCTCAAAGACGGCCTTTTTCCGGATAGCCTTGACGATCAGATATATGCCAAGCGCAAAAAAGATTAGTGCGCTGAAAAAGTGCCACAGCCCCTGCGCCACGGTATAGTACGATGCGAAGCGCGGCAGCGTACCGAGCAGCCGCCCGATCTCCATCGCCGCGGTCTGTGCTGCGCAGTAGATCAGACAATATACGGCGATGCGGCGGCGGCGAAGCTCGCCGAGCACCGCGCCCTGACACACGGCGGCGCCGAACACGTCCAGCGATATGCCCAGGCAGAAAACCAGAATTTCCCAATATCTCATAGATCGTCACCTCTGTTTTTGCTGGGTTCTATTATACCGGAAATTCTGCCGGAGGGAAGAAACAAATATCAGAAAATGTCAAACGCGCCGAATCGAAAGATCCGGCGCGTTGAGCGTGTCAAAGTATTTTTGACACGCTCTCAAACGAGACCCACTTCGTTGGGCTCTCGTTTGAAAAGGCTGCGGCTCGCCGCAGCGCACTCGCTGTGCGCCAACGGCGCACAACTCGCACGTTTGCGAGCCGTAATGTATTTTCTCCGACGCACATGTCGCCGGAGAAAATGATCAAAACTCTATTTGCGCCCGCGGGCGCAAACTCTGCGAGGCTTTTTTGACAGTCTGAACGCGCCGACTCGAAATATCCGGCGCATTCCGATATAACCCTTATAAAAAGCGCCGCGCGCCGAAGGAAAGAGTAAACATCTGCGCAAAAACCTATGCCGGGGCCGTTTCTCCCCCCTGCTCCGCTTCCCGCCGCCGGATGTCGCGCGAAACGCGCACGGCGATCGGCACGGCAAGCACGAGCGTGAGCATGTCCGCCGCGCCCTGCACCGATGCGATGCCCCACACGCCCCAGAGCCGGATCATAAGAGGCAGTATCGGAAAGAAGCAGATGCCCTGCCGCGCGAGCCCCAGCAGCAGTGACGGCAGCGCCCGCCCGATGCCGGAGCAGAGCATGTTCACGATGATGGCGAAGCCGTGGAACGGCATGGCGAGACATTGGATACGCAGCGAAAATACGCCGATGCGCACAAGCTCGGCATCGTCCTCTGTAAACAGCAGCAGAATGGGCCGGGCAAAGATCCCGACGAGCAGCGCCACGGCGGATATGCCTGCGACGCACGCGATCATGGAAAACCGGAACGATTCCCGCACGCGGTCAAACCGCTTTGCACCCCAGGAGAAGCCCGCCACAGGCTGAAAGCCCTGACCGAAGCCGAGACAGGCGCTCGTCATAAACATGGTGATGCGGTTCGCCACGTTGATCGCCGCAAGAGCGCTCGTGCCGTAGCCCACGGCGATGCGGTTGAGCAATATTCCGGCGAGCGTACCGAGACCGTTGCGGAAAAAGCTTGCGCTGCCCATGGCGCAGACCTCTTTGGCGTCGCTCCAGCGCGGGCGGAACTGCCGGAAGCGGATCGTGAGCAGCGTCTTTTTGCGGAAGTACGGCATCATAAGGATGCACCAGGAGACGACCTTGGATATGGCCGTCGCAGCGCTCGCGCCCGCGACGCCCCAGCCGAACGTGAAAATAAAGAGCGGGTCGAGCCCCACATTGAGCACCGCGCCCGCCACCATGCCGATCATGGAGAAAACGGCGCTGCCTTCGGCGCGCAGGCATTGGTTGAGAACAAAGCTCGTCGCCATAAACGGCGCGGCGAGCAGGATATACCGGCAGTACTGCTCCGAATACGGAAGGATCTCCTCGTTCGCGCCGAGGAGGAGCAGGATCTGATCCTGATACGCAAAGCCGAGGATGAGCACGAGCGTTCCGAGCGCAAGCGCGAGGAAGAAGCAGGTGGACAGCACCTCGCGGGCGCGCTCGTCCTGCTTCGCGCCGAGCAGACGCGACGTAAGGCTCGCCGCACCCACGGCGAGGAGCGAGCCCGCCATCATAATGATGAGATCGATCGAGCCGTTTACGCCGACCGCGCCCGTAGCGTCCGTGCCGAGCTGACTCACAAAGAGCGTATCGGCAAGGTTATAGGCGCTCGTGACGAGCATTCCCGCAATGGACGGCAGCGCCATTTTCGGCACGAGTCTGGGAATAGGCGTTTTGAGCATGAAATCCCGTTTTTCGTTGGGGTCGCGGAACTGTGGCATGGGTGGTCTGTGTCCTTTCTCTTTTTATGTTCCGGCGCAGCAGGGTGAATCGGTCAGTAGGAATATTTCCCGCCGCCGATGAACTCGCGCAGCAGGGAATCCTTGGCGAGCAGGTCAGGCGAAACGTCCTCAAAGCGCTCGAACGCCGGGAGGATGCTTTGCAGCTCGCTGTAGCGCGGCGTGTCGGCAGGCATGGCGTTGAAAAGGTCGGTGGCGGTATTGTTGAGCACCGGCACCTCATAGGCAAACGACGAGTCGAACTGCAGATTTGCCTTGTCCTTGAAGGGCGAAATATACAGCTTTTCGCCGCGTCGGATGTTTGCCCAGTGCGCGAGTGTCTGCTGCGCGGCGGTGCCGCGGAAGAGATAATCGCGCACGGTGCGGCGCATGAGGCGCATCCATGTGCCCTTGAACACCACCGCGCCGTTATCGTCGAGAATATTGCTGCGCGCGCTGATATAGAGCTTGAAGGCCTCGGGGTGCACGAGCGTGATCGAGTCGTTAAGCGCATGGATGCCCTCGAAAACGGCGACCTCGTTTTTCTTCAGGCGCAGCGAAGCGCTCGGCTCCAGATCACGGCACTGGTGCACGAAGTCGTAGCGCGGCACAAGGATGCGCCCGCCCTCCGAGAGCACGGAGAAGTGCTCGTTCAAAAGCTCCATATCCATGCACAGGGGCGATTCGAGATCGTACTTTCCCTCGGGCGTGCGCGGCGTCGTCTCCGGCGAGACGGTCTTGAAGTAGTTATCCATCGAGATGCTGTGCGTGCGCACGCCGCGCCGCTCCAGCACCTCGCACACCTTCAGCGCGGTCGTCGTCTTGCCGCTGCCGGAAGGGCCGGAGAGCAGGACGATCGGGCTTTTTTCCATGTTTTCCATGATGCGGTCGGCGGCAAGCTCCAGCCGGCCGGCATAAACGCGGTCGCACTCGGCGATGAAGCCGGACGCGTCGGCACGGCACCGCTCGTTGATCTCGGAAAGATAGTAGGCCATATCAGTTTTTCCCTTTCGATGCGGAATTATAAAAGCGGACAATCTCGTCCTTTTCCTCGCACGTCTGCGCAATGCGCTCCATATATTCGCGCGGGTACTTCGGCGCCATGAGGCGCTTTACGACGCCGCCGGGCGCCGTGAGCTTCGTAGAGCCGCCCGCGCCCACGGCGAGAATGCCGCAGAGCTCCTCCATAATGCATATGTTGTAGAGATTCTCGTATCCCGGCTTCGTCCAGCCGACGTTTTCAAAGCTGCCGGACATGAACTTCTGCCGGTAGAGATAGTACGGTGCGTACCCCGCCGCTTCGAGCTTTTCACGCGCATCGCCGAGCATTTCGCCGACGGCCTTGCCGTCCGGAAGCGCAGTTCCCTCGGTGAGAAAGCGCGAGCCCTTTTTGAGCGCGAGCGTGTGCACCGTGATATTCTCGGCCCCCAGCGCGATCACCTCGCGCACCGTTTCGGCGAAGGTCTCCGGCGTGTCACCGGGAAGCCCCGCGATGAGATCCATGTTGAACGCGAGCTGTGGGAACCTTTTCACCATCGCCACCGCCTCGCGCACCTCGGCAACGGTGTGGTGCCGCCCGATGGCTTCGAGCACCGCGTCCGACATCGTCTGCGGGTTTACGCTCACGCGGTCAGCGCCGTGCGAAACGAGCACCGCGAGCTTTTCCTCCGTCACGGTGTCCGGCCGCCCGGCCTCAACGGTGAATTCCCGGCAGGCGGAAAGATCAAAGCACGCCTTCGTGTCCGCGAGCAGCCGGTCGAGCTGGGACGCCGTGAGCGTCGTCGGCGTGCCGCCGCCGACGTATACTGCGACGATGCGCCGCCCGGCAGCCTTTACCGCCGCGGCGGTCGCGCGCATTTCCTCTTCGAGCGCATCGAGATAATCCGGGATGCTCTTTAAAAGCTTCGGTGCGTCCACGCTCACAAAGCTGCAGTAGGCGCAGCGCGTCGGGCAGTACGGAATGCCGATATAGAGGCACACATCCTCCGGCGCGAGCGTCGCCTTCGCCCTTGCCGCGGCGCGCTCGGCGGCGAGAGCGAGAGATGCCCGCTCCTTCGACACATCGAACGTGCTGATCAGCATCCGCACGGCGTCCGCCTCGCTCAGGCCGTCCCGGCGGATGAGCCCCGCGAGGAGCTTTGCCGGGCGCACGCCGGTGAGACAGCCCCACTCCGGCTTCGGCACGCCGAGGCTGATCGCGGCGCGGTAGAACGCAAGCTTCAGCAGGCGCTGTTCCTGCCGCGGGCGTTCGAGCGCGCCGCCCAGCCGGTCGGTATGGATGCGGGCATAGGCTCTTGCCTGCCGGCCGTCGTATGCAAGATAGCAGATGGCCGTTGTGTACGTTTTGCCGTAACGCAGCCGCAGCGTAACGCAGCGCCCGCTCCCGGAATCGAGAGCAGACGCCGGGTATACCGGGCGCTCATCCGGGAAGAGCATGAGCATCATCTGCTCGGCGGCGTATTTATAATCGTTGTCCAAAAGTAAAATATCCATAATGTTATATTATAGGGATTCTCCGGAAAAAAGGCAAGCCGCGAAAGCAGATTGCGGTGCCTTTTTGTAGATCTGTCCATAGCGGCACGTTTCCGTTTATGGTAAAGTATCCCCTTGGGGGAAGGTTTTGTATTTGCATTTTGTTAAGATTTATCCTATCATGCGCACTGTCAGCCGTTACATGTCGATTAACGGGATCCCGGGCCATTATCCAACGGTTGAACGAAACGAAAGGGGTTATCTTCGCAATGGAAGAAAAAAAGAATGTTACTGTAGAAACCACCGCGGATGAATACAGTAAGACTGCCGTTCCTTCGACCGCACGCAAGTCCTTCCTTTCCGTGCTCGTCATTTCTCTCGGCTACGTGTTCGTCGTCACGAGCATGCAGGCCGGCAGTTCGATCGGCGTCGGTCTTTCCTTCAACCATATGGTCTGGGCCGTTCTGGTCTCCAGCGCCATTCTCACCGTTCTCTCCTGCATCATGGGCGTCATCGCCGCCAAGAGCGGCCTGAACTTCGGTCTCATGGCCCGCTACAGCTTCGGTAAGGTCGGCACGTGGGTGCCGGTGCTGATCGTGGCCGTTACCACCATCGGCTGGTTCTCCATCGACGCTTACCTCATCGGCGATTCCGCGCACCGCCTCTTCTCCTGGATGCCCACGATCCTCGTGTGCATTCTCGCCGGCATCGGCATGACCATCACCGCCTCCAAGGGCACCAAGTGGATGAACACGCTCTCCAATATCGCCGTGCCCATCGTTCTCATTTTCGGTTTCATTTCCATCATCAAGGCGTTCCATGACGTCGGCGGCGTCGCCGGCATCAACGCCATTGTCAAGGAAGATACCCTCACCTTTGCGAAGGCCGTTTCTCTCGGCGTCGGTTCTTACGCCGTCGGCTCGGTCATGTTCACGCCCGACATCATGCGTTTTGCCAAAAACGCGAAGTCCTCGGTCATTGCCATGATCATCACGATCATGGTCGGCAACTCCTTCATGGTGTTCTTCGGTGCCATCGGCTCCGTTGTATACAACGATCCCGACATCATGGGCGTTCTCGCGCTGCAGGGTCTGCTCGCGCCTGCGTTCATCGTCATGGTGCTCAACATCTGGTCCACCGCGCAGGGCTGCGTCTACTCCGGCTCCATGAGCCTCAGCTCCGTGATCAAGGTCCCCCGCGACAAGCTGACGTTCGTGTTCGGCCTGCTCGGCACCATTCTCGGCTGCATCGGCTTCTACAACCTCTTCGGCAGCTACATCAACTTCCTCGCCGCCACCGTGCCTCCCATCGTGGGCATCGTTCTCGCGGACTATCTCACCAAGTATAACCACGGCTACACCGATCTCGAGTCTCTGCCGCAGGCGGATATCGGCGGCTTTGTTGCCTGGATCCTCGGCTTTGCCAGCACCTATATCAACTTTTTCCTGCCCTCCGTCAACTGCGTCATCGTGGCGTTTGTCGTGAAGGTCATCTTCAACAAGGTCGGCAAGAAGTAAATCGATCGGCCCCGGGGCGGGCCGTGCCTCCCGCGGGAGCATTCTTCGGGATGCTCCCGTTTGAATTCACCGCGGCGGAAAGGAGCGGCGCTGCATGATCACGATCAAAAAAGCGGCTTCCCTCACAGGGCTGAGCGTGAAGGCCATCCGGCATTACGAAAGCTGCGGTCTCATGCCGGAGCCGGAGCGCACCGGAGCTGGTTACCGGATGTATTCGGAATCGGATATCGCACGTCTGCAGCAGATCCGCTACTTTCGTGAAATGAAATTTTCGCTCACGGAGATCGCCGCGCTTCTGGACGCTCCCGCGGAGGACGTGGAAGCGGCCATGATCCGCCAGCAGGCGGAGGTGGACCGCGTTTTGGAGGAATACAAGCGCGCGCAGATGCTCCTGCAGTCTCTCCTGCCGGAGGATATTGACGCCGCGGCGCGCCTTTTCTCCGCACCGGGCATCTGCCGTCCGGCGATCGTCACAATCGACCTGCAGAACGACGTGCTCGAAGGCGGCGCGCTCGCCTGCGGGCGCATCCATCTCATTCTTCCGCAGCTCAAAAAGCTCTTTGCCCAGGCGCGGCGGATGGGTGTGCCGGTCATTTATGTCTGCGACCGGCACTATAAGGACGATCCGGAGCTGCAGCTCTGGAACAACCATATGATGGCCGGTTCCTACGGCGCGCAGATCATCGACGAGGTGAAGCCGGAGCCGGGCGACTGCGTTATCTATAAAAACCGGTTCAACGCCTTCGTCAACACAACGCTGGACAAAACGCTCCGCCAGATGCAGATCAACACCGTCATCATGACGGGCTGGCGCTCGGATGTGTGCGTGGCGCAGACGGCGATTGAAGCATTTTACCGGGGCTACCGCGTTGCCGTCGCGGACAACGGCGTAAACTCCACCACCGAGGCGGAGCACCGGCAGGGCATGAAGCTGCTCGCGATCAACTACAACTTTGACTTTTATCCATGCGAAACGATCCTGGAAAACCTGCTGCAGTAGGCGTGACCGCATGGCATCCCGTACTTTATTTAAATGAAACACAACGGAGGAGAATTATCATGGCAAGATATTGGGAGTGGGACGCTCCCTTTACGATCCACCCGGAGGAGACGGCGCTGCTGATCATCGATATGCAGACCGGATTCACACAGCCCGACGGTCCGCTCTTCACACCGCAGTCCAACGAGCAG
>CAVEPP010000067.1:0-7989 GCA_963617605.1 Alloprevotella sp.
AGCGAGTGTGCTCGCTCAGCCGCTATGTGGTAAATCTCGCATCCAACACCGCGGACACCGCCATGACGCAGTGGCTCGAGCGCACGCTCGACGATTCGGCCAACCGCCGTCTCACGCTGCCGGAGGGTTTTCTCGCGTGCGACGCCATTTTGACGCTCTGCGCCAACGTCGTGCGCGGCTGCAAGGTCTATCCGCGCGTGATGGAAAAACATCTGCGCGAAGAGCTTCCCTTCCTCGCCACCGAGAACATCCTCATGCGCGCCGTGTCGCTTGGCGAAGACCGGCAGAAGCTGCACGAGGTCATCCGGCAGTATTCCGTGCGCGCGGCCGAAAGCGTCAAGCTGCGCGGCGAGGACGGGCATCTGCTCGATATGCTGCTTGCGGACGAGCGGTTCCATCTGACGCCGGAAGCTCTGGAGGAGCTTCTGGACGTCCGTCAGTTCGTCGGGCTCGCGCCGGAGCAGACGCGCGCCTTTCTCGATACTCATGTTTATCCCGTGCTGGAAGCGCGCCGCGGCGATATTGCCGGGAGCGTTCCGGTGCGTGTCTAAAAAGCAAGGAGGATACAAAAATGCTTACTGCTGTTGTCGGAATCAACTGGGGCGACGAAGGAAAAGGCCGCATGGTCGATCTTTTCTCCGCCGAGCATGAGATCGTTGTCCGCTATCAGGGCGGCAACAACGCCGGGCACACCGTCGTGAACGAGCGCGGCAAATTCATTCTCAATCTGCTGCCGTCCGGCATTCTGCGCCCCGATACGGTGAATGTGCTCGGCCCGGGCATCGTACTCGATCTCGAACACCTCACGAACGAAGTCGCGCACATCCGTGAGCAGGGCGTGGCGATCACGCCCGAGCATCTGAAAATCAGCGACCGCGCCACGATCTGCATGCCGTACCACAAGATGATGGACAATCTCGAAGAGGACCGTCTTGCGGACAAAAAGTTCGGCTCCACGCGCCGCGGCATCGGCCCGGTGTACGCCGACAAGTATATGAAGAAAACGCTGCGCACTGGCGACCTGCTCTTCCCGGACAAGCTGCGCGAAAAGCTCGCCGATCTCGTCGAGTGGAAGAATATCACCGTGCAGGGCTACGGCCATGAGCCGGTGAGCGTTGACGAGATGTATGAGTGGCTCGAGAAGTACGCCTTCCCGTGGCGCGAGTATCTCTGCAACACGACCGAATACCTCTCCGCGCAGGCGGATGCGGGCAAGAGCATCCTCTTTGAGGCCCAGCTCGGCGCGCTGCGCGACATCGACTTCGGCATCTACCCCTACACCTCGTCCTCGTCCACGATCGCGGCTTACGCCCCCATCGGCGCGGGCATCCCGGCCAAGCGGCTGGACAGCGTTGTCGGCATTATGAAGGCGTATTCGAGCTGCGTCGGCGAAGGCCCGTTTGTGTGCGAGCTCTTCGGCGAAGAGGGCAACCGTCTGCGCGAGGCCGGTGCCGAGTACGGCGCGGCCACGGGCCGTCCCCGCCGCGTCGGTGGGTTCGACGTTGTCGCCTCCCGCTACGGCGTGCAGATGCAGGGTGCGACCGAGCTTGCGCTCACGAAGCTCGACGTGCTCTCCGGCTGGGAGAAAATCCCTGTCTGCACCGGCTACGAGCTGGACGGCAAGATCATCCACACCTTCCCTGTGGAGACCGTGCTCGAGCGCTGCAAGCCCGTATACGAATACGTCGAGGGCTTCTCCGGCGACATTTCCGGCTGCCGGAAGTTTGAAGACCTGCCCGAGGCCGCGCGCAATTACGTCCGCTATCTCGAAAGCGCCGTCGGCTGCCGCATCGGCTGGGTGTCCGTGGGCGCGGGCCGCGAGGAATATATCCGTCTATGAAAAAACTGCGCGTATTTTTCGCGTGCGTCACGAGCCGCCTTGCGCGGCTCGCGCTGCGGCTCCTCGGCCGCGGCGGTACAGCGCTGCCCGGAAAGGCAGCGCTGCGCGTATATCCGGGGCTGATGCGTGAACTGGGCCGCGGCGTGGAAACGGTGATCATTACCGGCACAAACGGCAAAACGACGACCGCCGGTATGCTCCGCCATATGCTCGACAAGGCCGGAACGCCCTATTTCTCCAACCGCTCCGGCGCGAATCTCACGAGCGGCATCACCGCGGAGTTCATTGAAAATGCAAACCTTCTCGGCAGGCCGAAGAAAACGCTCGCCGTCATCGAGTGCGACGAGGGCAACTTCCCCGCCGTCGCCGCAGCCCTCCAGCCGCGCGCGGTGATCGTGACAAATCTCTTCCGCGACCAGCTCGACCGCTACGGCGAAGTGACGCATACGCGCGATCTCATCGCCTCGGGCATCCAAAAAGCCCCCGGCGCGGTGCTCTGTCTGAATGCCGACTGCTCGCTCACCGCGTCGCTCGGCTGGGACGTACCGAATGAGACCGTGTATTTCGGTCTCGAGAACATTTCGAGCGACGCCGTGCCGAGCGTTTCGGACGCGCCGCACTGTCTGCGCTGCGGCGCGCGCTATGCTTACCGGCGGCACACGTTCGCCCATCTCGGCGACTGGTACTGCCCCGCATGCGGCGCGCAGCGTCCCGCGCCGGACATGGCCGTGGAGAGCGTGGAGCCCATTCCCGGCGGCGGCAGCGCCGTTACGATGCAAACGCCGGAGGGACCGGTCTCCTTCGATCTCGCGCTCCCGGCGCTCTATAACGTGTGCAACGCCGCCGCAGCGCTTACCGCCGCGCGCATCATGGGCTGGGATATGGATATCTGCCGCGCCTCGCTCGCCGATTTCGGCGCGGTGTTCGGGCGGATGGAGCAGCTCACCGTCGGAGAGACGAGCGTCCGCATCGTGCTCGTGAAAAACCCTGCGGGATGTGACCGCGCGCTCGAATTTCTCGCCTCACAGAGCGGGGACATTCTCCCCATCTTCTGTCTGAACGACAACGCCGCCGACGGCACGGACGTCTCCTGGATCTGGGACGCGGACTACGAGAGCCTTTTCGCCGCGCGCCGGTATGAAACAATCGGCGTTTACGGCGTGCGCGCGCAGGACATGCGCCTCCGGCTCAAATACGCCGGGGCAGACGACGCCGCCATCACCGTATACGACACGGCGGACGATCTCGCCGCGGCGGTGCAGGCCGCCGGAAAGCCGGTCGTCGTGCTGCCGAACTACACATCCATGCTCACGGTGCGCGACAAGCTGTCCGCGCTCGCCGGCGGGGGGAGGTTCTGGGAATAATGGAACTGAACATCTGCCATCTGTACCCGGACGTGCTCAATCTCTACGGCGACCGGGGCAACATCGCGTGCATGAAAAAGCGGCTTGAATGGCGCGGCATCGGCTGCACCGTCACGGAGCTGCCGCTCGGCACGGCGGACGATCTCACCGGATACGATCTTTTCTTCATCGGCGGCGGGCAGGACTTTGAGCAGACCGTGCTTCTCGCCGATCTCCGCGCCGGGCGTGCGGAGAACATCCGCGCCGCAGCGGAGGACGGGAAAACGCTTCTCTGCATCTGCGGCGGGTATCAGCTTCTGGGCAACGGCTACCGCACGGCGGCCGGACAGTGGTGCGACTATACCGGCATTCTGGACTTTACGACCGAGGGCTCCTACGACCGGCTCATCGGCAATTACGCCTACCGGCTTGGCGAAGAGTCCGGCGGCGGGATCGTCATCGGGTTTGAAAACCACGGCGGACACACGCGCCTCGGCGCTTCGCTCACGCCGCTCGGCACGGTGCTGCGCGGCCACGGCAACAACGGCGAGGACGGCACGGAGGGCGTGCGGTACAAAAATGTGTTCGGCACCTACAGCCACGGCCCGCTCCTGCCGAAAAACCCGGCGCTCTGCGATGAGATCCTTCGCGGCGCGCTCTGCCGCAAATACGGCGCGGCGGAGCTCGCGTCGCTCGACGATGCCGCCGAGGAAGCCGCGCGGCAGGTCATGCTCGCAAGACTGCACATTCTCTAAAGGGAGGGAATTCATCATGCGCAATTACGAAAAGGAACTCGAAAACCGCGTTTCCTTTATCCGCCGCCTGCTGAGGGAAAGCGGCTGCAATGGCATCGTTTACGGCAACAGCGGCGGCAAGGACAGCGCGCTCGTCGGCATTCTCTGCAAGAAGGCGTGCGATAATACCGTGGGCATTCTCCTGCCCTGCGCCACGACACAGAACTACGGCAGCGACACGGATGATGCGATCCGCGTTGCGGAGCAGTTCGGCATTGCCTACCGCACCGTGGATCTTTCGGAAACCCGCGGCGCGCTCGTCGCGGCGCTGGAAAAGGCGGGCGCAGAGCTCAACAACGCCGCCGTATCGAACATTGCCCCGCGCCTTCGCATGACGGCGCTTTACGCCGTCGCCGCCGCCGAGCACCGACTCGTCGCCGGAACGGGCAACCGCAGCGAGGCGTTCATGGGCTACTGCACCAAGTGGGGCGACGCCGCCGCCGACTTCAACCCCATTGCCGATCTGAATGTGACCGAGGTCTTTGAATTTCTCGACTATCTTGACGCGCCGGAGACCATCCGGCACAAGGCTCCCTCCGCCGGGCTTTTCGAGGGCCAGACGGACGAGAAGGAAATGGGCGTATCCTACGCCGCCATTGACCGCTATATGGACGGCGGCGAAGTGACCGACGCCGAGCGCGCGATCATCGAGCGCTTCCACCGCAACAGCGAGCACAAGCGCGTCGGACGGCGGGACTATAGTGCAAACTGAATCCATGCCTATACGCCAAAGGGCGCTGACCAAATTCGGTCAGCGCCCTTTAATTTTAAATAGCTCCAAAGCAGCTTCGTTGGAAAGCCGGCTTAGGGACACATTATATAACGACCATCATGTTGTAGAGCCTAAGCAAGCGGATATCTTCCTTAGATACTTTGAGCTTGTGCTTCAGATCGGAATCTATCGGAAGCGGTTCCTGCGTAAAAAGCATTTTTGCCGCCGTAGGCATTATGGGACGGGAGGAGAGTCCCATCCATAGTCCCCATTTCGCAGGCGAATGAAGATAACTGGCCAAAATCTGTATGCTGGCCCGTTCCATTGCAGTATCTCGGTTTACCAGCTGAAATTGCGTGACCGCGTCAAAGTGCTCCATATAACCGGAATAGGTCGTTTCGCAATTTTGATAATTTTTAAAGTCTGCGCAGTTCATATACATGAGGGTCGGATAGCGCTGGTTCTCTTGCGAGAGGGAAATATCCAAAACACATGGTACTACCTTACCGATCCGGCCATCATAGAAGTAGGCATAAAGCTGATTTATCCCGCGGAAGAAAGCCGGTGAAGAAAACTCCGACTGGAATGAATACGTTTTTGCTTGCGGCGGCAAAAGCTGCATTGGCTGAATTTGAAGTACATCCGCAAGAAGATAGAGCATGTCTACATCCAAAGCGATCTCCCCTTTTTCATATTTGGAAAGGGTCGATTTTTGTTTGCCAACACGGTTTGCAAGTTCCTCTAATGTCATATGCCGTTGTTTACGAAAATTGCGCAGTATGCCGCCTATCGAAACGCTCAGATCGGACATAATGCTTTCCTCCTCGTGATGTTTCTTGAAACGCTACTTTTTAATGAAATTGTTCTATTTATCGGAATCGCATAAAGAATATACCATGACGAGCCAGAAAAATCAATCTATACGAAACTTTTTCGCAATTTGTTGATTCTTACGATATATTCATCGTTTTGACAGGTGCGCGGAACATCACTAAAATATAAAAAGAAAGTGAAACGCGCAAAGGAGGTTTGTGCAATATGTATGACTTTGACGAGATCATCCCCCGTCAACACACCAATGCAATGAATACGGATGGCTTTCGGGACTATATTTTCCACGCCGGACCTGACACGGTTTTCCCTTACAAAGACGAGGAATTTATCCGCATGTGGGTCGCCGACATGGAATTTGCTACTCCGGATGTAGTCATTCAGGGTATGGAAGAGCGTCTCAAAAAGCGCATTTTCGGATATACCCGGATATTTGAGCCGGAGTATTACGAAGCGTTTGTCGGCTGGTGCCGCCGTCGGTATGGCTGGGATTTTCCAAAAGAGGAACTCGTCATGTCAAACGGCGTGATTCCCGCCCTTTACGAATTGGTTTCCTTCCTCTGCGCACCAAATGAAAAAGTACTCTTTCTTACTCCATCCTATGCCTATTTTCAATATGCCGCCGATTTTAACGATCGAGAGGCCGTTTGCTCCGATCTCATCTATGAAAACGGAAGCTACCATATCGACTATGCCGATCTGGAGCGAAAGGCAGGCCTGGACGGTGTCAAGCTCCTCATCCTCTGCAATCCTCACAATCCCACCGGCCGAGTGTGGCGAAAGGAAGAACTGGAGAAGCTGGGGCAGATCGTGAAGGCGCACGGTCTTTGGATCATTTCGGACGAGATCCACTGCGACTTGCTGCGAAAAGGTGAGCAGCACATCCCGATGGGCAAGGTCCTGCCGGACTACTCCCGGCTCATCACCTGCATGGCGCCAAGCAAAACCTTTAATCTGGCCGGGATGATGATCTCCAACATCATCATCCGCGATCCGGCTCTCCGTGCCCACTGGCTGAAGCGGCATTACAACTTTGATAATCCGCTGAGCATTGCTGCGGCCCAGGCCGCATACGAAAAGGGCGAACCGTGGCTAGAAGAACTCCGGGCTTATTTGGACGAAAACTTCCGTTTTACACAGAACTACTTAAAAGAACATCTGCCAAAAGCAGGTTTCTCCATTTCGCAAGCAACTTATCTGGCCTGGGTAGATCTGAGCGCCTACTTTGTGCCGGAAGAGCATCTGCCCACCTTTTTTGCCTATGAGGCCGGTGTCCTTTTGGAGGGCGGAAACATGTTTGTGCAGCACTCCGATGGTTTTATCCGCCTCAATCTGGCCTGTCCGCGGTCAACTTTGGAGGAGGGACTGCGGCGCATCTGTACAGCGGTCAACGAAAAACATCATGGGTTTTACACCAGAAAGGTGGTTTGAGAGGGACAGAAAAAGAAATGCATAGGGCGTCATATTAACAAGGAAAGGGAGGATAAAGGTGAACACAGTCGAAGAACTCAAGGCGCAAAATCAGCAAGACTTTGTATCCATGCTCTATGTCTCCGTAGCCAAAAGCGTCAAGGAAATCTGCGGTCGAAAAGGTGTGGAGTGTCTAGGCAAGGGGATCCGCATGGCGGGCCGGCAATATGGCTTTGAGCTGCGGGAACAGTTCAGAGCGGAGGGCATCCCCACCAACCTCAAAACACTTTTTGCCGCCGAACCCCATTGTTGGGATGATCCCCGGATGAGAGCAGAAACAGAGGAGTGGACTCCAGAAGTCATGCGCTGCATGGTTTACACCTGTCCCTTCGCCGATACCTGTCTGGATGCCGGTATAGGTGATATGGGCAACATGTTCTGCGAACAATGGCTGCGAGGCGTGACAGGTGCTTTTACCCAGGATGTTGATAAATTTTATCTGACAAAAAAGCTTATGGTGCATCGCACCAACGGCTGTCGTCCCGACAATCATTGCAAGTTCTCGGTCTTTTACCGCAAAGCGCTTACTCAGGGCCAGCAGATGGAAGAGAGCTTTCCCGAAACGCCGCTGGAAAAGCAGCCGAAAGTCCCTGTGCCCCAGGAAAAGCTTCATAGAAAATACGTTCTGCTCCTCACGCATTGGGCCAAAATACTTCAGGAGGAGTTAGGGAGCGAAGGGAAAAATGCCCTGGCTGAAGGATTGCGAAGCTTAGTTTCTCCAACAGCACAAATGATGCGCCATTATGCAGAAATGCGTCTGGCTAAAGACTTAGCCGTTTTTTCTGCGGAGAATTTGCCGCTCTGTTCTGATGAGTCGTCTGAAACATCAAAATGGGATGACAAAGAGACGATGGAGCTGTTCCTTATCAACTTCTATCGCCCGCTACATAAGATGCTGGACATTTGAGAAAGGAGAGAGAGAGGTTCATGCAAACGCCTGACAATACAACAATCATGAACTGGCAGGATTCCTATACGATGCTCTATGGTTTCATCTCC
>CAVEPP010000068.1:0-7949 GCA_963617605.1 Alloprevotella sp.
CAAATAAAAAGCCGCCCCCGGTAGGGGGCAGCCTGTAATGGTGTTGCGATTGGCGAACTTTTTCATGCGCCTTGAGGCGCGGCTGTCCTTTGCCCTTATAGGGCTTGTGCAAGCCACCGGCTACGCCGGTGGTCTTGACTTCCTTCCCAAATCGAACCCATTTCATTGGGCTTCGATTTGGGTGTTTAAGGTCATCAGCCGCCGCAGGCGGCGTCCAATCGACCGATGGTGTTGTTTTTCCTTGCCAAATCGAACCCGCTCCGCTGGGCTTTGATTCGGTTTTATTCCGGGCAAAAGGAAAGAAAGGCATAATATGGATCGCTTTTGGAAATGTTCCTGGAAACATGTGGACCCGGAACGTATAACTGAATATATGAGAACCTTCGATATGACGCCGGATGCGCTGATCGATGCACTGCACCGGTACGGTGTCAAAACCGTATGCGACGCGGGCTGCGGCTGCGGGGCGTATGCGCAAAAGCTCGCGGCGAACGGCTTTTGCGTCAGCGGCTTTGACGTATCGGCGCGTGCTGTGGGGATCGCGCAGGCCCTTCTGGAGCGTTCGTCGCTGACCGCCGGGCTGAAAACGGCCGGTATCCTATCGACTGGTTACGCCGACGGAGCGTTTGACGGCGTGGTCTGCCGGGACGTTCTGGATCATCTGCCCCGCGCGGACGCTGCCGCGGCGGTGAAGGAGCTTTGCCGCATCACAAAGCCGGGCGGCGTCGTGATCTTCACGGCGGATCCGCTGGACGAAGAATACCGGACGGAGCCGCACCGCGTAAATGTGGACGGAGATTATGTATATACCGCCGGAAAATGGAAGGGGATGGTCTTCCATCCGTATACGGCGGAAACGGTGCGCGCCATCGTCCCGGAGGGGACACTGTGCGAGATCACGGATACCAGCGGGAAACTCACAGTCCTGCTGCGAAAGAACCGTGAATAAAACGAACGGAGGGATGGCATGCCATCCCTCCGTTTATCTATGGAAAAGTTCAGTTTTCCGTATAAATGCGCGGCACGCGCAGCGATACGCCGCAGAGCAGCTCATAGGGGATCGTCCCGGCGAGCGCGGCAAGCTCCGCGACGGTCGGCGCGCCATCATCCCCGCGGCCGAACACCGTAACGACGTCGCCAACGGCGGCGTCCGGAATATCGGTCACATCGAGCATGCACATGTCCATGCAGATGCGCCCGACCTGCTTTACGCGCTTCCTGCGCAGCAGTACCTCGAGCTTCCCGGAGAGGCAGCGCTGCAGGCCGTCCGCATACCCGACGGGGATCACCGCGAGCGTGCAGTCACGCTCCGCCGTCCAGAGACGGCCGTAGCTGATCGAGTCGCCCTTCTTGTGGTGCGTGATCGCGCTCACGCGGCTTTTGAGCGTCATAACGGGTGTGAGCGAAAGCCCGCCCCGCTCACTGTCCGGGTAAACGCCGTAGGTGAGAAGACCGGGACGGACGAGATCGAGCGCCGCACCCTTATCGCGCCACGAGAGCACCGCGCCGGAGTTGGCGCAGTGGCGCAGCGGAAACCGGCGGCCGGTCATGGCTTCCAGCTTTTCGACCGCGGCGAGAAACAGCGCGAGCTGCGCGGCGGTATATTCCTCCTCGCCGGGCGTGTCGGAAACGGAGAAGTGGGTGAAAACGCCCTCAGCGTCCAGATTCGGCAGCTGTGCTACCGCGGCAGCCTCGCGCAGAGCGGTCTCGTCCTGCACGCGAAAGCCGAGACGCCCCATGCCGGTGTCGAGCTTCAGATGGATTCGGAGCCGCTCGCCGGGACACAGCGCCGCGGAGAGGGCGCGGCCCTTTTCGGCGCATTCCACGGAGAGCGTGATATCGTTCGCCGCCATGTCGGACGCAAATGCCGCGTCCACCGCGCCGAGGATCAGAATGGGCATCGTCTCTCCGGCCTGGCGGAGGGCGAGCGCCTCCTGCGGACAGGCGACGGCGAGATACCGGCAGCCGCACTCGTGCAGCGCCGCGGCAATCTCGGCAGCACCATGGCCGTAGGCATCCGCCTTTACAACGCCGAGCAGACCGCAGCCGTCCGGCAGCGCGCGCTGCATTTCCGCCACATTGTGCCGCAGCGCGCCGAGCGAAACCTCCGCCCATGTCCTTGTCTTTCGTGTATCCATAAAAGGATGCTCCTTTCCGTTTGAAGCCTCCCCTGTGTAAGGGGAGGTGGCAAAACCTTCGGTTTTGCCGGAGGGGTTGTCGGATTTTCAGAAAGTCGAAAAGGACAATCCCTCAGTCAGCCTAACGGCTGCCAGCTCCCTTTACACAAGGGAGCCTTACTCCATGACCCACTCCGTAATTTCCAGCGTTAAAATCTTCCGCCCGTCGCGGGCGATCTCTGCGCCGGTGAGTGCGCCGGTCTCGTCCCGCCAGAGCGTCACGCTCTCACCGTCCGGGCCGGTGAACGCCGCCGAGGACGCGGCGCTGTATTCCATTGCGCCCTGTGTGAGTGCGGCGAGCATGCGCTGCGGCGCGCCGCACGGGGAGAGCGTTTCGCTCCGCCCGGCGTCGAGCGACAGGATCACGCCGTCAAACTCCACCGTCGTCTCGCCGTCCTTCGCGCGGACGGTGATGCCGGAAACGGTCTCCGGCGCGGTGAGCGTGATGCGCGTTTCGCCGCCCTCGCGCACAACGTCCGCGCCGAACGAGACGGAGCTGTCTTCCCAGTGCGCGGTGATCTCCGCATGGAACGATATCCGCTCCGCAGCTTCGACCGCTTCGGCAAACGCTTTCCAGTCCTCCGCGTCCCGCCGCGCACCGCAGCCGGTGAGCAGCAGGGGTATCATCAGTGCGAACAGAATCGTCCGCTTCATGATTTTTACTCCGTGATCGTTTTGAAAATATACGGCAGCTCTTCGATGATGTCCGAGGGCGTCATGCCGTATTCGCCCCGCTTTTGCGCGCATACGTCGCCCGCCCCGGCGTGGACGGCGCACGCGGTGACGGCCGCCTTCTCCGTTTCCAGCTGCCCGAGCAGCGCCGCCGTGACGCCGGTCAGCACGTCGCCGCTGCCGCCCTTCGCCATGCCGGGATTGCCAGCCTCGATGGAGTACAGCCGTCCGGCGGGGTGCGCGATGATCGTGCGGTGGCCCTTCAGCACCGTGATGCATCCGTACCGCTGCGCAAAGTCCCGCGCGCCGCGCTCACGTCCTTTCTCCAGCGAGCCGCCGAGACGGAGAAATTCCCCCTCATGCGGTGTGATGACGACTTCACCCTTTGCCTCGCGCAGAAGCTCCGGCGCGGGGGATATCGCCCAGAGCGCGTCCGCGTCGAGGACGATCTTTCCGGGAAACTCCCGGATGAACGCGGCGGTGAGCGCCGCCGTCCCCTCGCTCCGGCCAAGGCCGGGTCCGAGCGCGAGCACGCCGCAGCGCGGGAAGTATTCCCGCAGCGGGACGAGCGCGTCCGCAGTGAGCTTGCCGGAGGCATCGCACGGAAGAGGGAAGGGCATCGCCTCGTCGTTTTTCACGGCGCACACGCTCCAGATCGCTTCCGGCACGCCGAGATATACGAGCCCCGCGCCCGAGCGCACCGCCGCCTTCGCGCAGAGATTCGGCGCGCCGGTATACCCGACGCTGCCGCCGACGATGAGGAGCTTTCCGTAATCGCCCTTGTGTGTTTCGGCCCTGCGCCGCGGCACGGACACGCTGCTTCGGTCACAATATACGCGCTTCACTTCCGGCATATTCCCGTCCACGGCGGCGCCCCCTTCAATAAAATACCAGATTATATTATAAGAGCCTGCGCCGCATTCGTCAAATTTATTCTTGCGAACCGGCGCACACTATGGTATAAAGAGTATGTTATTTCGCAATGATCGGGAATATGACGGAATACCGCCGCAGCAGAGAAGGGCGTCGCCGGCTGAGAGCGCCCCGCGGAAAAGGCTCCGTATAGTTCGCCCGTGAGCGCCGGCCAATCCCCGGCGGGCTGCGCCCGTTACAGCGCAAGAGAGCGGAGTTTTTCAAAAGCTCCGAATGTGGGTGGTACCGCGGAAGCATGCCTTTCGTCCCTTTTGTGGGATGAGAGGCTTTTATTTTTGTTTTTGAGTATTAATCAATACAGGAGGAAGCCATGAAGAAAATGCTGGAAAGCCTGCGGGAAGCGTCCCGCCAGGCGATCGAAGAAGCCGTTGATATGGACTCGCTCGAAGCGCTGCGCGTCCGGTATCTCGGCAAAAAGGGTGAGCTGACCGCCATCCTAAAGCAGATGGGCAAGCTCTCCGCCGAGGAGCGTCCCGTGATCGGCCAGCTCGCAAACGAGGTCCGCAGTGAGCTGGAAAACGAGATCGAAAGCCGCAAGAGCGCGCTCGCCGCGCGCCTGCAGGAAGCAAAGCTCCGCGCCGAAACGCTCGACGTGACGATGCCCGGCAAGGAGATCTCCCTCGGCAAGAAGCACGTTATGAACACCGTGCTCGACGAGGTCGTCGATGTATTCATCGGCATGGGCTTTTCCATCGTGGACGGCCCGGAGATCGAGCTTTCCAACTACGACTTTGACCGCCTGAACATCCCCGAAAACCACACCGTCCGCGAGTGGACGGACACGTTCTATATCACCGAGGACGAGAAGGTCCATCTCCGCTGCCAGACCTCCCCGGTGCAGGTGCGCGTGATGGAGAACAGCCGCCCGCCGATCCGCATCTTGTCCCCGGGCCGCGTGTACCGCAAGGACGAGATCGACGCGACCCATTCCCCGATGTTCCACCAGATCGAGGGTCTCGTCATCGACAAGGGCATCACGATGGGTGATCTCAAAGGCACACTCAACACCCTGATGAAAAAGCTCTACGGTCCCGACACCGTGACCCGCTTCCGCCCGCACCACTTCCCGTTTACCGAGCCGAGCTGCGAGATGGACGTGCAGTGCTTTGAGTGCCACGGCAAGGGCTGCCGCGTGTGCAAGGGCGAGGGCTGGATCGAGCTGCTCGGTGCCGGTATGGTGCACCCGCGCGTGCTCGAGATGAGCGGCATCGACCCGACGGTCTACTCCGGCTTCGCGTTCGGCGTCGGTCTTGAGCGTCTCGTCATGCGCCGGTTCCAGATCAGCGACATGCGCCTGCTGTATGAAAACGACACCCGGTTCCTGTCCCAGTTTTAAGGAGGTAGCGACATGAAACTTTCGAGAGAATGGCTGGGGGAATATACGACCATCGGCGCCCCCGATAAGGAATACTGCGACGCGATGACCATGTCCGGCTCCAAGGTGGAGGGCTGGGAGGTCACCGGCAGTGAAATTTCCCGCGTTGTCGTTGGCCGCGTGGTCTCCATGGAGCGCCACACGAACTCCGACCATATGTGGGTCTGCAAGATCGACGTCGGCGGCGAGCGGGAGCTCCAGATCGTTACCGGCGCGCAGAACGTCAACATCGGCGATCTCGTCCCCGTCGCGCTCGACGGCAGCACGCTGCCCGGCGGCAAGGAGATCCACACCGGCAAGCTGCGCGGCGAGCTCAGCGAGGGTATGCTCTGCTCGCTCGGCGAGCTCGGTCTGGAGCAGCGCGACTTCCCCTACGCGATCGAAGACGGCATTTTCATCCTCGAAGAGGACTGTCTCCCCGGCGACGATATCCGCGATGTCTGCGGCCTGAACGACAGCGTCGTGGAGTTTGAGATCACGAACAACCGCCCCGACTGCCTTTCCGTGCGCGGTCTCGCCCGCGAGAGCGCCTGCACGTTCCACACGCCCCTGACGCTCGCCGAGCCTATGGTGACCGCCGGTCACGGCGATATCCGTGAAAAGCTCTCCGTGGAGATCAAGGACGCCGAACTCTGCCCGCGCTATACCGCGCGCATGGTGAAGAACATCAAGATCGCCCCGTCGCCGAAGTGGATGCGCCGCCGTCTGCGCGCGTCCGGCGTGCGCCCAATCAACAACATCGTCGATATCACGAACTATGTCATGCTCGAGTACGGCCAGCCGATGCACGCTTTCGACTATGCCTGCCTGCACGACGGAAAGATCATCGTCCGCCGCGCCGAAGAGGGCGAATCTCTCCAGACGCTCGACGGCAACGACCACGCTCTCGCGCCCGGCATGCTCGTCATCGCCGATCCCGAAGGCCCGGTCGCGCTCGCGGGCGTGATGGGCGGCGCAAACAGCGAGATCACCGACGAGACGACGACCATCGTTTTCGAGAGCGCCAACTTCCTCGGCCACTCCATCCGCAAAACGGCCATCGCCCTCGGCATGCGCACGGACGCCTCCGGCCGGTTTGAAAAGGGCCTCGACCCGCTCGCCACCGTCCCGGCGGTCGACCGCGCGTGCGAGCTCGTTGAAATGCTCGGCGCGGGCGAAGTGCTCGACGGCACGATCGACGTGCTCGGCAAGGCGCCGGAAACGACGTTCATCGAGCTGGACGACAAGCGCATCAACGCCCTGCTCGGCACCGATATCCCGCGCGAATTCATGATCGATACGCTCACCTCGCTCGGCTTTGAAC
This sequence comes from Alloprevotella sp., assembly GCA_963617605.1. GTDB lineage: Bacteria > Bacillota > Clostridia > Oscillospirales > Oscillospiraceae > Apopatocola. The sequence continues at coordinate 6,461 of CAVEPP010000068.1, forward strand.
TCAACGGCAATACGCTCACCGTCCCCTCCTGGCGCGGCGACTGCGCCATGCTCGCCGACATCGCCGAGGAGTGCGCCCGCTTCTGGGGCTACGACAAGATCGAAGCCACCGACATCCGCGGTGCGGCCACGCAGGGCGGCTACAGCGAAAAGACGCTCTTTGTCCAGAAGCTCGGCACGGCCTGCCGCGCCATGGGCTATACCGAGGTCATGACGTACTCGTTCGTCAGCCCGTCGAGTCTTGACAAGATCAAGATCCCTGCCGACTCTCCGCTGCGCGACAATTACCGCATCCTCAACCCGCTTGGCGAGGATACGAGCGTCATGCGCACAACGGCGCTGCCCTCCATGCTCGGCGTGCTCTCCACGAACCTCAGCCGCCGCAACATGGAAGCCAAGCTCTACGAAATGGCGACCGTTTATAAGAAGCTGCCCGGCGAGATGCTGGCCGACGAGCGCACCGTGCTCACGCTCGGCGCCTACGGCGGCGGTATGGACTTCTTCGCGCTCAAGGGCGCGGTGGAAGCGCTGCTGCGCACTGCCCGCACGCCGGGCGTGCGTTTCACCGCCGATACGGAGACCGCCGCGTTCCATCCCGGCCGCTGCGCCGCGGTGTGGTCCGGCGACACGCGCCTCGGCATTCTCGGCCAGATCCACCCCGACGTGTGCGCGGCCTACGGGCTCGACGGCGCAACGTACTGCGCCGAGATCGATGTCGTGCTGCTGCACGATCTCCAGGGTGCGGAGCCGGTCTATACGCCGCTGCCGCGCTTCCCGGCCATCACGCGCGATATTGCCGTCGTGTGCGATGCCGCGGTCCCCGTCGGCGAGCTGGCCGAGTGCATCCGCAAGGCGGAAAAGAATGTCCTGCGCGGCGTGAAGCTCTTTGACGTCTACACCGGCGTCGGTATCCCGGAAGGGAAGAAGAGCGTCGCCTTCTCACTGACGCTCCGCTCGGACGACGGAACCCTCACCGACGACCACGCCGAGGAAGCCGTCCGCGCGGTGCTCGACGCGCTGCGCGAGAGCTTCGGCGCAGTCATCCGGTAAGATTTTCCTTGAAACTCGCCCGCCGCTGTGGTATGGTAATAGCAGAAAGAAATTATTGACTGAAGGGGGTTGCGGACATGGGTGACGCCACCAAGCCGTTCGCCACGGTATCCAATCGCGCACAGATTCGGGAGATCCTCTCCTCGGTATACGACTCGCTGATGCTCAAGGGCTACAACCCCATCAATCAGCTTGTGGGCTACATCCTGTCGGAAGACCCCACGTATATCACCAACTACAACAACGCCCGCTCGCTCATCTGCCGCATCGACCGCGATGAGCTGCTGCAGGAGCTGGTGCGCAGCTATCTCGAGGACAAGGAATAAACCCAATAAAGCAAAGAAAGCCGCCGGAGGTCTCTCCGGCGGTTTTTGTAATATCCGCGTAAGATGTGCCTTTGGTAGAAATAAAATAGCATTGACAATGTAAACGACGTACAC
>CAVEPP010000069.1:0-7935 GCA_963617605.1 Alloprevotella sp.
GAGTGCATCCGCGTGCCGAACATCCTGCCGACGATCCACGAGCTGAACGTGAAGCCCGCGCGCATCGCGATCCACGAGCAGTTCATCAACCAGATCACCCATGCGAAGGGATTGCAGGAGTTCCGCGATTCACTCGCGGACCAGACCGTCATCCCGACGCCGGGCGCCGTGCTCCTTGCGAGCGAGCTGCTTGCCAAGGGCAGCTACGAGCAGGAGGGCGTCGGCGGCGTGATCCTTGTGGATATCGGCGGTGCTACGACCGATATTCATTCCGCCCTGCCCGAGCTCATCGATATGAATATCGAAGAGCGCGGACTCGTTGTGAGCAACGAAAAGCAGTTTTCCTACCGCACCGTCGAGGGCAATCTCGGCCTGCGCGTGAGCGCAACCGGCATTCCCGAGGCCGTGGGCGATAAGGCCATTCTCCGGACGATGGACCACGATTACGGTCTGATACCGGAGGACGTGGAGAACTACGTCGATCTTCTCGAAGCGCACAACGACCACGTTCCCGCCGACGAAAAGGAGGCCTGTCTCGACCGCGCGCTCGCCGCGTGCGCCGCGGACGTCGCCATCCGCCGTCATGCCGGCTATTACGCGAAGGAGGCCGATCCCGTCATGGGCATCATGGCCGGCGCTCCGATGGGGCGCGATCTTCGCAACGTGCGCCAGGTGCTGTGCGTGGGCGGTATTTTCCTCCACTGCCACGGCAAGGAGCGCGAAAACATCGTGCGCCGCACGTTCGATAACCCCGGCATCTCACTGCTGCCGCTCAACGACCCGGACATCTGGTTCGATGAGAATTATATTCTCTACGCTATGGGCGTTCTGGCGCAGCATTTCCCCGAAGAGGTTCTCACCTATATGAAAGAGAACGTTATTAAAAAGTAAAACCTCTCAAATACTTATTAAGGAGACTGATTCCCATGACCAACGGACAGAAAATGCGCAAGCTCTTTGAAGAGAAAAAGCTCGTTGTCGCCCCCGGCTGCCACGACGCTCTCACCGCGAAGATCATTTCCTACCTCGGCTTTGACGCCGTGTACATGACCGGCTACGGCCAGAGCGCTTCCCACCTCGGCCAGCCCGACGTCGGCCTGATGACCATGAGCGAAATGGTCATGCGCGCTTCCAACACCGTGGAAGCCGCCGGCAACGCCCTTGTCGTCGCCGACGCCGACACCGGTTTCGGCAACGCTGTCAACGTGCAGCGCACCATCCGCGAGTATGAGAAGGCCGGCGTCGCCGTCATCCAGCTCGAGGATCAGGTCATGCCCAAGAAGTGCGGCCACATGACCGGCCGTCAGGTCGTTCCCATGGAAGAGATGGTCGGCAAGGTCAAGGCCGCCGTTGATGCCCGCCAGGGCGACATGATGATCATGGCCCGTACCGACGCCCGTACCGTTTACGGCATCGAAGAGGCCATCAAGCGCGGTCTCGCCTATAAGGAAGCCGGCGCGGATATCATCTTCATCGAGTCCCCCGAGTCCAAGGAAGAGATGATGCTCATCAACAAGGAGATCCCCGGTCTGACGCTTGCCAACATGGTCGAGGGCGGCCGTACCCCGATCTTCAAGAACGACGAACTCGAGAGCTTCGGCTACAACCTCGTTATCTACCCCACCGCCTCCACCTACGTCACCACCAAGGCCATGATCGACCTGTGGGAAGGCCTCAAGCGCGACGGCACCACCATCACCATGCTCGACAAGATGGTCCCGTTTGCCCAGTTCAACGAGCTGATGGGTCTGCAGAAGATCCGCGACATCGAGCACACCTACGCTTCCTCCACCGGCCGCTGAGCGTAGACGGGAGAGAGAAAAGATGGCAGATCTGAAAAGCATTGTTGCGGAAAAACTTCCGCTGACGATGGGCGAGACGATCGCCCTCGCAAAAGAATACGGCGTGCGTGTGGTGGACGTTGTCCTCACCGAGAGCGAGCTCCGCACCGGACTGGACCGCGAAGGTGTGCTCAAGGCCGTTATGGAAGAGTATGCGCATAACCTCAAGGCCGTGGAGATCGGCGTTTCCGGCGGAAACAGCTTCCTGCTCGGCACCGTTCCCACCCAGCTCAAGGAAATGGGCCCCGGCACCATCTTTGCGGATGTACTGCTCGACAAGGCACTCATGTACACCGTGGCCGCCGAAGTCGGCAACCACTGCATCGGCGTGCGTCCGTGCGCCGGTACGGGCGACCCCTGCCCGTACACCGGCTTCCTGCGCGCGCTGATGGACATCGGCACCGACGAGACCACTCTCGCCGAGGTCGCCTGCCTCATGCTCAAGGTCGGCAGCCTGTTCCGCGTGGCGAAGGTCACCACCGGCTGCAATCTGGAAGGCTACGGCGCAGGCAGCGCCGCCATTGCCGCCGCGACCGTTCATCTGAAAAACGGCACGCCCGAGCAGATGGAGAAGGCCATGGTTCTCGCCATGTCCCCGACGATCGGCGTTCCCTGCACGCCGCGTGTGCTCGTCCCGGCGCTCTGCACCGCCCACGTCGGCGGCGCGATCCTCGGCGGTATGTACGCCGGCCGCCTCTGCACGACCGTGGAGATGACCGTCAACGTCCCGTTTGACGTCATGTTCGCTATGGCGTCCCTCGTCCACAAGGAGAGCGCGCACCACATCGTGCCCACCGTCGTGGAGTACATGGAGCCCTTCTTCCAGCGCACCGCTGAGGTCGAATCCCTCGTTTCCGAGGAAGTCCACAAGGCCGACAAGGAGCGCATCGAAGAGACGCTCGAAAAGGCCAAGGAGATCGCCAAGAAGATGGCGGACGGCTCCGCCCCCATCATCAAGACGCTCGGCGACGCCGTTGTCGGCGGCTCCTCCCAGGCTGTCGGCAGCCCGACGAACTGCGGCCGCATCGCCCATGAGCTTCTCAACGAGGGCGAGAAGGTCACCGAGATCACCATCGAGCTGTATCCGGAGCTCTTTGCCCGCCGCACGATCAACGTGCCCGGCGTGCTCATGGGTGCGGTGTACGGCTGCTCCACCTCCGACTACAAGACCTACGAGGTCGCCGTGGAGCGCGTCAAGGCCGACGGCGTCAAGGTGAACATCGTCCGCGGCGAGGAGTACCAGATCCAGAAGGTCACCCTCGTCACCGACAAGGGCAACAGCGTCATGGTCGATACGCTCAACCGCGGCGGCGGCCGTCTCGTGCTGCGCAACGCTACGCCCTCTCTTGAGAAGGCGCAGGAAGCCGCGAAGAAGCTCGGCATCGTCGTTGTCGAGTAATTCTCCCCAATAATATCTTACCCGCAAAGCTGCCGGGATCGTATGATCCCGGCAGTTTTTCTATGTCTGTCAATATCACGAAACGTGCGCATAATTAGGGCTTAAATTGTCGATCGGATAATTTTATAGTCGAAAAACCCCTGCATTATCAATGGATATACGATCCATGAAATCCGACGGAAAAGTGGGCGATCACAGATTGTGTTTTTCTGTTAACATATAGGCATGAAACACAAACCGTGTTTTAAATCTATGATGAACAGAAAGGACGAAAATGAGCAAAAGAGCTTATTCGGCGTGGGACTATCCGTCCAACACCAAACAAAACCCGATCCCGCCGGCGAAATCATCGCAGGAGCGGAACCGGGGCGTCGGTATCCCGCAGAGCCAGCAGAGCGCGACGACCCCGCAAAGCACAGCACCGACACAGCGAGGGACTGTTCCGCAAAGAGGGCAGAACGCCCGGCAGAACTATAAGCCGCCGACGCGGGGGCGTCCAACACAAAACACCGGGGTACAGCAGCAAAACTCCGGCAAGGGAAACCAGACAACCGGTACGACCGGAAGAACCGGGACAACGAGCACGACCAAAGCAACCGGTACAGCCAGAACAACGGGGAGACCGCCCTACCGTTCTTCGTATGCCAGCGCCGCCGATCTTGCCGATATGAACGAGATCATGGGTGTGACATCCTACACCGGCGAGGCGCAGGATGTCGCCGACGAATTCCTGCGGCAGAACGGTGTGAGCAGCACCACGGAGTATCAGAAGAAATTCTTTACCGAACAGGCAAGAAAACAGCAGGAAAGAGAGGCGCGGCGAAAAGCGCAGGAGGAGCGGGCGCGGCAGTACCGCGAGCTGTACGGCGATGAGGAAGCGGCAGCGGAATACATGGGACTGCGCGGCGGCTACACCGGGGAAGTAGACGATCTCGTACAAGAAGAATGGAGAAAAAACGGCGTGAGCGATGCCGCGGGGTACCGGAAGGTCGCAGATTATCAATGGCGAAACATGGCCGGCGGGGCTGTGGACACACTGCGAAACTCTGCCAATGATATTTCCTACCGTTTGCAGGAAGGCCGCGCCGAGCAGCTGGCGGAAAATGACGCGGTACGAGATGCGGCAAACGGCAAAGGCAATTACGAAGACCTGTACCGGGAGTATCTCGCAAAGTATCGGGAGGAAACGAAGAACTTCGAGCCGGTGAAGGCCGTGGACTGGGGCGAGGCCTACAATGCCGAGACCGCACGCATCGCGGACGAGGAAGGCTTCAACGACTATGTGCGTAAAGACGGCCAGCTGTACCGCGCCCTCGGCGCTATGGCTCCGTCGCTTGCAGCGTCCGCGGCGGGCAACCTGGTCGGGGGCGCACTGGCTCTGGGCGGGGCTTATGACTCGGCGCGTGCAGCGGCGAAGGTCGGAAAGGCCCTTTCCGCCTCGATGACCTTTTCCTCCGCCTCCGGCGCCGCATATGAGGAGGCGATCGCTAACGGCATGGCCCCGGAAAAGGCTATGCAGCTTGCAACTGCTGCGGGCACCATAGAGCTCGGCACAGAGGTTCTCAGTTCCGGTTTCGGGCGCTTTGCCGGAAAAAAGCTCGGCATAGGGGGCGCGGCAGACGGATTTCTGGAAAGTCTTGCCGGAAAGCTGACTGACGATCCGCTTGTCCAAAGCGCACTTGTCAGCATGAGCGGTATCCTTGGCGAGGGCTTTGAGGAATTTCTTTCCGAATGGTGCGGCTATGCCGCGCAAAAGGCCCTTGGCGGCTATGACACTAGAACAGTGGGGGAGGTCTGGAAGGACTCTCTGGCGGCGTTCCGCGACGGCGCGTTCGTAGCCGGGCTGCTGAACGCAACGACGCTCCTGCAGTGCGGCGTTCCGCCGCAGACGGCCATCGAGGTAGGCGTCGATGAGGCAATGGCGCAGAACGATGCATCGCCGCGAAAGGACACCTCCGGACGGAAGCCCGGCACGACGGTCAGGGTTTCAGAGATCGTTGGGCAGATCTCCGACAGTCTCCGGCAGAAGCTCTCGGAACGCGATCTCGTGCAGTTCAACGAGGCGTTTGAAAACTCGCCAGCGGGAAACCGGTTCGCGGAAGCGCTGGCCGGGATGGATACCGCCGACGCCGCGAGACTGACGGAAGCCGTGACCGGCGCCGTAGCCGACGCGGTGAAGCGGGGCGAGAGCTACAGCAGTCTCGAAGATTTTCTGACCGACGAGAGCGTGGAGCGCATGACGGAGGCGGTGATCGAGGAGGCGGCGAAAACGCTCGGCCTTGCCGACGCGGACGATACCGGAGTGAATGAGAAGAAGCTCGGCGACTCCCGCGTGGCGGCGCTCAAGGACATGGCGAAGGAATCCCTTACCGAGCAATTCCGGAAAGACGGCGAACTCCGCGACACCGCCGAGCGTGTTCGGCAGAAGCGGGGAAGCAATGCATCGGATGTTTCTGCCGATACGCTCATAGGGGAAACAGAAGCCCCTTCGTCAGAAATGAAAACGCTTTACAAGGATTACCTTGAGGGCAAATTGGAAAGCAAAGATGACCCGGTGACTTTTCTCCGCGGAAATGATACAATACGGGAAGAAGCGGCAAACCGCCTTTATCCGGAGAAGCAATTTGGAGACTTGCCAGCGGATGACCCGGCGACCGGAGACTTTCGATTCACGGATAATCCCGAGAAACCGTATGAGGTGGCAATGTCCAACCGGGAGCGTCGCCAGATTATGCGAATTGCCCGCGAGCTGGACCGACCGATCTATGCGGAGGATACACCGGACAATCACTTTGCATCCAATGTGCGAAATACGCTGCCGGAAGAAGGGTTTTACGATGTCGCGCTCCACGGAGCGGAAACAACAGCGGAATTCTTCGGCAAGACCATAGACGCCTATACACTGGCGCAGATCATACGGGAACGACCGGACTATAGGCCGGGAGAGCCGATCCGTCTGCTTTCGTGCAGCACTGGCGCGACGAATACGACCGGAAACTGCTTTGCGCAGATTCTGGCGAATGAGCTGAACACTATGGTTATTGCACCCAATAAAGTTTTATTTGTTAATCCCGATGGATCCTTTTATATAGGCTCAGAAAAGGAAGGCAAATTGATTCCATTTTATTCAAGGAGGACAGAATGATGCGTGTTGGAATTGACGGAATGTATGTGGCCGGAGATGCAGAAATTACCACAATCACACCAGAGTACCTTTTTTCTCACCAGCGCAGGTATACGCCGGAAGAAAAACAAAAGCTTATTGATTATATGAAGCCCTGCAAACCGTTTGCTTACAGCAGCGGGAATATCGTGGATTGCGTAACCGGAAAGAAAACAAATATCCCGGAAACGTTGATCAAGGATAAAGATGGGGTTTGTTATTGGACAGCCAGTCATCTGTACTACATGGAAAAGTATGACTTTGCGCTGGATGAAGGATTCATCCGCTACGTGATGGAAAAACCGTAAAGCCGCGCCGCCGGGGGAGACCCCGGCGGCGTTTTTGCGTTCGTCATTATCACGGAACGTGCGCTTTTTTCGACCCTGAATTGTCAAACGGACGTTTTGAACGTCCAGAACCTCTTTTATGCTCAATGGATACACGATTCGTGAAAAACGACGGAAAAGTGGGTGCTCACAAAACGTGTTTTTATGCTACGATATAAGCACCGTAAGGGAATACGCAGGCCGGGGCGAACACCGGCGGAAAGGAGTCCGAGATGGACGAAAACGAAAGACCGGAACAGGTCGGGGAGGTCGTGACTCCCGCGGAGGACGGCTCGGCGGAGCAGCAGGAAGGTGTTCCCGCGCCGCAGAGCCATGAGGAAAATCGCCGTTTCCAGGCGGCGAGACTGGGGGGCGAACGCGCCGGATACGAACGGGCGATGCGCGAGCTGGCCGGGCGCGAGAGCGAGCGGCGCTCGCGCGAGGAAGAGCAGATGCGCTTTATCGCCGACGATGCGCGCGAGTTTGCCCGCCGGTTCCCGGAGGCGGATCTCGCGGGGTTGGATGCCTCGGAGAGCTTCCGCCGCTTCTGCGGCAGCCGCTACGGCCGGGAGCCGCTGAGCGAGCTGTACGCGGACTATCTGGAGGTTGCCGGCGGCGCGCTGCGTGCGGCGCAGGCAAGAGGAGCAAGCCGGGCGGCACGGTCCACCGGCAGCGGCGGCAGCGGATCCTATGAGGCACTCAACGCTCGGCAGCAGTCGGAGCTGGACGCATGGAACCGCGCGTTCCCGCAGATGAGAATGTCGGCCCGTGAGTATCTGAGCCGAAACAAGTGAATGTGAAAGGAGACAAAACAACATGAGACCCATCCAGAATGTGGGCGGCGAAGAGACGATCCACGCCCGCAGCTACCCGGTGGCGAAAGCCACCGCGATCAACGCCGGACAGGTGGTGCAGCTTTCCGGAGGCAAAGTCGTTCCGGCGGCCGCTGCGCAGACCGGCGCGATCCTCGGCATCGCCAGAGAGGATCACAGCGGCAGCGCGGATATGCTCAACCCGCGTGCGAACGGAGATGAGATCCTCGTCTGCGACAATCCGGGGCTGATCTTTGAGTGCCCCGTGCCGACGATCAAGGCCGAGAGCGGCAGCGCCACGACACTCGTTCCGGCAAGCGGCGATATCGCCGCGGGCGCGGCGGACGACGCTTACAACGCCGCGGTGCTCGTGCTCAAAAGCAAGACATCCGGC
>CAVEPP010000070.1:0-7886 GCA_963617605.1 Alloprevotella sp.
GTACGCACCGGCGGCATGATCCCGCTCGACGGTCATGTCGTTGCGGGCGAGGCGATGGTAAATCAGGCGTCCATCACCGGCGAGGGACTGGCCGTGCGCCGCACGGCGGGCAGCTATGTCTACGCCGGAACGGTCGTGGAAGAGGGCGAATGCACGATCCGCGTCGACAAGAGCATGGGCTCGGGACGCTATGACCGCATCGTCCATATGATCGAGGAATCCGAAAAGCTCAAGTCCGACACCGAGGCGCAGGCCTCGCATCTGGCGGACAAGCTCGTGCCGTACAGTCTCGGCGCGACGGGGCTCATCTGGCTGCTGACGCGCAATGTCAACCGTGCGCTCGCGGTGCTGATGGTCGATTTCTCGTGCGCGCTCAAGCTCTCCATGCCGATCGCGGTGCTCTCCGGTATGAAGGAGGCCGGTATCCACCACATCTCCGTCAAGGGCGGCCGCTTCATGGAGGCGGTGGCACAGGCGGATACCGTCGTCTTTGACAAGACCGGCACGCTGACCCATGCCGCGCCGCGCGTGGCGGCGGTCGTGCCGTTCGGCGGCAAGGAAGAGAACGACATGCTCGCGCTCGCCGCGTGTCTCGAAGAGCACTACCCGCACTCGATGGCCAAGGCCGTCGTGACCGAGGCGGAAAACCGCGGCATCTCTCACGAGGAACGCCATTCGAGCGTGAGCTATATCGTCGCACACGGCATCGCAAGCAGCGTGGACGGCGAAAAGGTCGTCATCGGCAGCCACCACTTTGTGTTTGAGGACGAGAAGTGCGTCATCCCTGCGGGCGAGGAGGAAAAATTCCACGCGCTACCGGCGGAGTATTCGCATCTCTATCTTGCTGCGGGCGGCGTGCTTGCCGCGGTCATCTGCATTGAGGACCCGCTGCGCGCGGAGGCCGCCGACGTTGTCCGGGGGCTGCGCGCTCTCGGCTTTACGAAGCTCGTTATGATGACCGGCGACAGCGACCGCACGGCGAAGTCCGTGGCGGCGGCGGTCGGCGTGGACGAATACTATTCCGAGGTCCTGCCCGAGGACAAGGCCAACTTCATCCGCCGCGAGCACGAGGCCGGGCGGCGCGTTATCATGCTCGGCGACGGCGTGAACGACTCCCCGGCGCTCTCCGAGGCGGACGCGGGCATCGCCATCCGCGACGGCGCGGCCATCGCCCGCGAGGTGGCGGATATCACCATCGGGGCGAACGATCTCTATTCGCTTCTGACGCTGCGGCGGCTCAGCTGCGCGCTCATGGACCGCATCCACACGAACTACCGGAACATCATCGGCTTCAACTTCATGCTGATCTGTCTCGGCGTGGCGGGCATCCTGCCCCCGGCGACCTCGGCGCTGCTGCACAATGCGTACACGCTCACCGTAAGTCTCCAGAGCATGACGCGCCTGCTGCCACCGGTGGAAAACGAATAAGCGCACCCCCCGGCTGTCTTGAAAAAAGACAGCCGGGGGTTTGCTGTGGGTACATAAAAAACAAAATCCGCTATTGACAGGAGCGGCGGGGAAATCTATAATTAAACCATGATTGTAATCGGTTACAATACAGGAGAGATGAATGAAGGCAACCATAAAGGATGTGGCGCGGTACGCCGGAGTGTCCGTGGCTACCGTTTCCCGATATTTGAATAACAGCCCGCTGATCGCTGAGGCGTCTGTGGAGAAGGTGCGCGGCGCGATCGAGGCGCTGGACTATCAGCCCAGCATGATGGCGCGCGGGCTTCTGCACGGGAACAGCAAAACCGTGGCGCTCGCGGTGGATTACGGCGATGCCGAGACCTACGGCAACGATTACTTTCTGCGCATCCAGTACGGGCTGGAGCACGAATTGAGCAAAAACGGATATTACCTGATGATCTGCCACATCGGCGGCGCGGACGGCGCGCTGACGCTGCGCTCACTCATCAACGAAAACCGGATCGACGGTCTTGTGCTGCTCAGCGCGCTCGCGCGGGAAGAGGTTATGAGCGTTGTGAACGAGAGCCGCATCCCGTGCGTGATCGCCGGGCGGAGCGACGATCCCGACGCGGTCTGGGTCGATATCGACAACATCTCCGCCGGAGAGCTCGCCGCGCGAAAGCTCCTGGAGACGAAGCCCAAAGCGGTCGGCTTTCTCGCGAACAGCTTTGATAAAACGTTTGTTTCCGAGCGCTTTTCCGGTTATTGCAAGGCGCTTGCCGCCGCCGGGATTGCGGAAAACCGCGCCCTTGTGAGCGACGGGCTGACGGACGCCGGAAGCATTTCCACGTTTGTCCGGCAGCATTTTTCCGACCTCTGCGATGCGTATGTTGTATCCGACAGTACGATCGCCTTTTACTTCCTGCGCGAGCTCTCCCGGCGCGGTGTCCGCGTCCCGGAGGAGGTGCAGGTCATTGGTTTTGACGACAGCGTTCTTGCGGCGGCTGCAGACCCCGCGATGACGGTCGTTGAAATAGACGTAACAAATCTGGGAAAAACCGCAGCAAAGCTTCTCATCGCACAGCTTCAGGCGGAAGATCTGTGTCCGGGACAGAATCTTTTGCCAGCAAGGATCATCCATAGGGCTTCGACGAAATAACTGGGCCATGTGCTGAGTTATTTTGTTGCCTCAAATTGTAACCGTTTACAATTTGAGGCTCAACGGTCTGTGCGATCGGTTTTTTGCTGCAAAAATCAAAAGGAGAATAACGTATGATGAAACGTCTGCTGACCATTGCGCTCGTTTTTGCCATGGCTTTTTCCTTTGCGGCCTGCGGCTCCGCTCCCGCGAAGGAGGAGACGCCCTCCGCCGCTCCCACAACGGATGCTCCCGCGGATACCCCGGCGGAGACACCGAGCGAAGAACCCGTAGAGATCACCTTCTGGCATTCCTACAGCGAGGGCGAAGAGAAGATCTTCACCGAAACCGTCCTTACCGCCTTTGCGGAAAAGTATCCCAACATCAAGGTAAACGCGATCCGTATGCCGTATGAGGGCATGGACGAGCAGCTCGTCACCGCGGTCAGCGGCGATGTTGCGCCCGACGTCATGCGTATGGATCTCACCTGGGTCTCGCAGATGGCGAAGCTCGGCGCGCTCGAATGCCTGAACGGCTACGAGGGATTCGATGAGATCGCGGCGAACGCTCTGGAAGGCTCGCTGAACACCACGCTTTATAACGGCAAGAACTACGGCCTGCCGCTCAACGCGAACACCACGGTCGCCGTTTACAACAACGCTATGCTCGCAGAGTACGGTTTTGACGCGCCCCCGGCGACGCTGGACGAGCTGCTTGCGGCGCGCGACAAGACCGACCCGGCGAACGACAAGTACCTCTTCTGCGTTTCCGGCTCCTACAACTGGGCGATGCTGCCGTTTATCTGGACACTCGGCGGCAGCGTCACCGACGACGCCTACACCACCGCGACCGGCTATCTGAACTCCGAGGCGACCGTGAAAGCGCTGGATACGATCGCCGGATGGTATAACGACAAGACCATCGGCCCCGCGATCCTGGGCGAGCAGCCGGACGGCTGGGGCGGCATTGAAGCGGGCAACTACACCATGTTCGTGGAAGGACCCTGGTTCTTCAGTTCCGCGGACAAGATGGACACCTACACACCGGCGCTCATCCCCTCCGTGGAGGGACGCAGCATTTCCATCGTCGGCGGCGAGGACATCGTCATGACCGCCACGAGCTCCAAGAAGGACGCTGCATGGACGTTCATCCGCTTCATGCTCGAGGACGAGCAGCAGGTGGCGATGGCCGCAGCGGGCATGATCCCCGTGACCGCAACGGCTATGGAAAAGGTCGACACATCCGCCAACCCCTATGTCGCCGTATACATGGAGCAGCTCAAAACGGCAGAGGCGCGCATCCCCTGCTCGAGCTGGCCGACGATTGAAACAATTTTGAATACCACATTTGAAAGCGTCGTGCGCGGCCAGACGACCTCGCAGGAGGCGCTGGACGCTGCCGCCGCGCAGATCGACGAGTTGCTTGCCGCCGAATAAGAAACATGTCTGCGGTTCGCCGGATACCCATCCGGCGAACCGCGGAAGATCAGGGAGAGTGATCCGATGAACCGCCGAATCGACCAGTTCCGCCGGGGAGGGCGGCAATGGGGCAAAGCCTTGCCGTTCATTCTTCCGGGCTTTGTGCTGATGGCGCTCTTTATTCTCTATCCGCTGCTGCGCAACGTCTGGATCAGCTTTACCGAGTTCAACGTCATCAAAAACGAGGTCGTGCGCTTTGTCGGCGTGCAGAACTATGTGGATGTGATGAAAGACCGGCACTATCTGACGGCGTTTCGCAATACGCTCCTTTATACGATCGTCACCGTGCCGGGGCAGATGTTCCTCGGCCTCGTGCTCGCAAGCCTCATCAACTCGGTACGCCGCGGCCAGACGGCGTTTAAGGTCATATGCTATCTGCCGGTGATCACGTCGTGGGTCGTCGTGTCGCTCGTATTTAAGTATCTCTTCATGTCCGGTAGTGGCGGGCTCGTGAACTACTTTCTGATGCGGCTGCACATCGTCACAAAGCCCGTAGCATGGCTTCAGGGGGAGTGGACGGCCAATCTTGTGCTCTGGCTTTTCGGCATATGGAAGGGCGTGGGCTGGGTCATGGTCATTTATCTTGCGGCGCTGCAGGGCGTGCCGACGTCCGTTTACGAGGCCGCGGAGATCGATGGCGCGGGGCGCATCCGCCGCTTTTTTTCCATGACTCTGCCCATGGTGCGAAATACCACGAACTATCTCTTGACCGTACTTACGATCGGCGCGTTCGGCGCTTACATCCATGTCATGATGATCACCGAGGGCGCGCCGCTCGGCAGCACGAACGAGCTGATGAACTACATGTACAACACCGCGTTTTCCACTACGATATCGGCTCCGCGGCGGCGCAGTCGGTGCTCATGGGCGTGATCGTGCTCGTGCTGACGATGATCCAGCGCCGCGTGTCCAAAGACCAGATCAACTGAAAGGAGCCCCGGAATGAAAAAACTCTCCAAACTCCCGACATACATCGGGCTCATCGTTTTCTCCGTGGCCGCGCTGATCCCGTTTCAGTACATGCTCGCAACGGCCATGACGCCACAGAGCTATTCCATGCCGTATCCGCCGATCCTGTTTCCCAAGTCGGCCTACTTCGGCAACTTCGTGGAGGCGTGGAACGCTAACCATTTCAGCCGGTATTTTCTCAACAGCCTGCTCGTTGCCGCCGTGGCGACAGTGATCATAATGCTCGTGTCCTCCGCCGGAGCGTATGCGTTCGCGCGCATCTCGTTCCCGGGACGGGAGTTTGTTTTCTATCTTTATCTTTTTACGATGATGGTGCCGACGGTCACGAACCTGATCCCGCAGTTCCTTTTGATGAAGGAGATGAAGCTGGTCGACAGCTATCTCGGCCTTCTTTTGATCTATATCGGGATCGGCGTGCCGAGCAACACGTTTTTTCTACGCAATTTCTTTTTGAGCCTCCCGCGGGAGATGGAGGAGGCCGTCATTGTGGACGGCGGAAACCATTGGCAGATCTTCTGGAGAATCGTCCTGCCTCTTTCCAAGCCCGCGCTCGGGACGTTTGCCATCCTCGCGTATTCCAATGTGTGGGACGAATTTCTTATTGCGCTCACGATGATCAAAACGCCGGACAAGCGCACGCTCCCCATTGCGCTCAAGCTCTTTCAGGGGCAGAATCTCAACAACTGGGGTCTGATCTTCGCTGCGTCGCTCATCGCGGTGCTGCCGATTTTGCTCATCTACATCGTATTGCAGAAAAAGCTTATCCATGGCGGGGCCATGGACGGCATGGTAAAAGGATAAAGCGATGCGGCTTTTACATTATTCCATGGAGCACCGCGCGGACTACCCGTGGCAGTTTGTCACAGGGGACGTCTGCATGCTCCGTCTCCGCTGCAATGAGCCGGTACGATCCATACACGTCGTATTCGGCGACCCGTTCTGGTTTCTGAATGGAGACAAGCAGCAGCCAAACCTCCATACGCTTCCGGTCACCGAGCGGCAGGAGCTTCTTGGCGATATGTTCTATTCGGTCACAGTTAAAATGGAGACGCGAAAGCTCCGGTATCATTTTAAAATTGTCCTGGAAAGCGGGGAAACGGTATTCCTGTCTGAATCGGGAGTTACGGAGCCGCTTTCGGAGAAATACCTCCGCCCATTCCAGGTGCCCTACGTATTCCCGGCGGAGCACTACGCCGCGCCCGGCTGGGCGCGCGGCACCGTGTGGTATCAGATCTTTCCCGACCGTTTCAGCCGGGACGAGGAAAGCTCCGAACCGTTCGTGCCGACGCGGGAAAACCGCTTCGGCGGAACGCTGCGGGGGATCGAAAACCATATTCCGTATCTCCGCTCGCTCGGCGTGCAGGGCGTGTATCTCAACCCGATCTTTCAAAGCCCCTCCAACCACCGGTATGATATGGCGGACTATACGCGCATCGACCCGATGCTCGGTACGGAAGAGGATTTTTCCTCGCTCGTTCGCGCGCTGCATGAAAACGGCATGCGCATCATGCTCGATGGTGTGTATAACCATGCCTCCTGGCAGCATCCGTTCTGGCAGGACGTTTTGAAAAAAGGGGAGAAGTCCGCGTACTTCGACTGGTTTTGTGCCGTCCGCATGGACACGCTGCGCGGCAAAACGCCGGCGGAGCTGACGGCAGATACCATGCGCGCCATAAAGCCCTTTGAGAGCTTCGCGTTCGCTGCGGATATGCCGAAGTGGAACACTGAAAACCCCGCGGTGCAGGAGTATCTCATCGAGACAGCCGCGGAATGGACGCGGAAATACGGCGTTGACGCCTGGCGGCTGGACGTGCCGGACGAGGTGAGCTTCCGTTTTCTGGAGAAGTTCAAAAAGTGTATCCGCGATGTAAACCCGGAGGCGTACATCATCGGCGAGATCTGGCAGAAAAGCACGCCGTGGCTCCGCGCCGGGGTGTTTGACGGCGTGATGGACTATCCGCTCTACTTTGCGATCCGCGATTTTGCCATGACGGGGGCGGACGGCGTGGATACCTTTGCGGAAAGGATTAAGGACATCCTTCTTTCTGCCCCGGCCTATGCACGGCCGTGGCAGCTCGCGTTCTGCGGCAATCACGATATACCGCGGCCGCTTACGGTGTGCGGCGGGGATACAGACCGGCTGGCAGCCGCGCTCTTTTTGCAGATGCTTCTCGGCGGCGCGGCGAGCGTATACTACGGCGACGAGCTTGGCATGTCCGGCGGCGAGGACCCGGCAAACCGCGGGGCGATGGCGTGGCGAGAGACGAACGAGAAGATAAAAGCCCTGTACACTTCTATGATCCGCTTCAAAAAGGAACATCGGGAGCTGAGCATCACAGAGCTGCGTGTTCGAGACGGCATCCTTTGTCTCACGTTCTCCGGCGGGACTTATATGGCGTACATAACGGAGCCCGGCAGGGAAAGGCATATCTCCGTCCCGGACGGCATGTGCCTGTGTTTCGGCGATGTGCCGCGCGGGTATGCGCTATTTGAAAGAAAATGAGGGGAAAACCATGCAATGGTGGAAAGAGCGGGTATTCTATCAAATCTATCCGCGCAGCTTTCAGGACTCGAACGGCGACGGCATCGGCGATATCCCCGGCATCATCTCGCGTCTCGATTATCTGAAGGAGCTGGGGATCGGCGCGGTGTGGCTCTGCCCCGTGTACGATTCCCCGAACGCCGATATGGGTTACGATATCCGCGACTATGAGAAGATCATGGCGGAATTTGGCACCATGGAGGATTTTGACCGGCTGATTGAAGAGATGCACCGGCGTGATATCAAACTCATCATGGATCTTGTGGTGAACCATACCTCCGACGAGCACGCATGGTTCGTTGAATCCCGAAAGGGGAAGGCTGGCCCGTACCGGGACTATTACCTCTGG
>CAVEPP010000071.1:0-7274 GCA_963617605.1 Alloprevotella sp.
GAATCTCCAGCCGCTGCTGATGCAGCCGCCGCTGCGAAACCGCGTCACGATGGGCTTTGACCCGGCGTACCGCACCGGCTGCAAGATCGCCGTGGTGGACGAGACGGGCAAGGTGCTCGAAACCGGCGTCGTATACCCGACGCCGCCGCACAACCGGAAGGACGAGGCGCGCAAAACCCTCACCGCCATGATCCGCCGCCACAACGTTACCGCCATCGCCATCGGCAACGGCACGGCCTCCAAGGAGTCGGAGATCTTTATTGCCGACATGATCCGCGATCTTCCCGGCATTGCCTATATGGTCGTGAACGAGGCGGGCGCGAGCGTTTATTCGGCGTCCAAGCTCGGCGCGGAGGAGTTCCCGGATTACGATGTTTCGCTGCGCTCCGCGGTCTCCATCGCGCGGCGCTTGCAGGATCCGCTCGCCGAGCTCGTGAAGATCGAGCCGAAGAGCATCGGCGTCGGGCAGTACCAGCACGATATGCCCCCGGCGCGGCTGGACGAAACGCTCCGCGGCGTGGTGGAGGACTGCGTAAACTCCGTCGGCGCCGATTTGAACACGGCATCGGCGCCGCTCCTTTCCTATGTCGCCGGGCTCAACGACACGGCGGCGAAGAACATCGTTGCCTACCGCGAGGCGAACGGCGCGTACCTGTCGCGCGCTGCGCTCAAAAAGGTGCCGCGCATCGGGCCGAAGGCGTTTGAGCAGTGCGCGGGCTTCCTGCGCGTGATGCAGGGAAAGAACGTTCTCGATGCCACCGGCGTCCATCCAGAGTCCTATGCCGCGGCGGAAAAGCTGCTTGCTCTGTGCGGCTATACGGAGGACGATGTGCGCGCGCACCGCGTCGGAGAGCTGCGCGAGCGCGTCAGGACGCTCGGCGAGGAAAAGGCGGCGGCGCACTGCGGCGTCGGCGTGCCGACGCTCTCGGACATCGTGTCCGATCTTATGAAGCCCGGCCGTGATCCGCGCGACGAGCTGCCCGCCCCGCTGCTGCGCACCGATATCCTGGAGCTTAAGGACCTGAAGCCCGGCATGAAGCTGCGCGGCACGGTGCGCAACGTCGTGGACTTCGGCGCGTTCGTCGATATCGGCGTGCATCAGGACGGCCTTGTGCATATTTCGCGCCTTTCGGATACCTTCGTGCGCCGCCCCTCCGACGTTGTCCGCGTCGGCGATTTGGTGGATGTCGCCGTCGTCGAGGTGGATGCGGCGAAAAAGCGCATCGCGCTTTCGATGCTCGCCGCTGACGTTGGTAGAAACTGACAGAAAAAAGTCAAAACTGTAACTTGCCCGCGCGCTCTGCGGCCCGTATACTTGATTTACATAAAAAACACTTTTTTCATTTATGTAAATCATAATCGGGGAGGCGCACCATGCGCATTACATACATCCAGCACAGCGCATTTCTTGCGGAATGGGAGGATATTGTCTGTCTTTTTGACTATGCCGATGGCGAGCTGCCGGAGATAGCGCGTGATAAGCGCCTGTGCGTTTTCGTGAGCCATCACCATTCCGACCACTTTGATCCGGAGATATTTACCCGCTTTGCTGCTCATCCGCGCTGCACGTTCATTCTCTCGGACGATATCCGCACCGTTCCCGCCGGGGAGAAGGCCCCGGTCGTGCGCACAGGACCGAACTGCCGCCGCATCTTTCCGGGCGGGAAAATGGGCGCAATGAGCGTTTCCACCGTCGGCTCGACCGACTGCGGCGTCGCTTTCGTCGTGAATTACGCCGGAAAGACCGTGTACCACGCGGGCGATCTCCACTGGTGGGCGTGGCCGGACGATACGCCGGAGGAGGAGCGCGACATGAAAAACCGCTACTTTGCCGAGATCGCCAAGCTCAACGGTGTGCGGCTGGACGCGGCGTTTCTCCCGCTCGACCCGCGCCTCGGCGCAAACTACTGGATGGGCTTTGACGCCATGATGCGCTCGGCGGACATCCGCAAAGCGTTCCCAATGCACATGTGGGAAAAGTATGAGTACATCCCTAAATTCAAGGCGATGAGCGTAACGGAAGCCTACCGGGACAAGATCGCGGACATCACCGCGCCGGGCCAGATATTTGTGATCTGATCCGCGTTTTACGGCCATTTCAATTTCAAACGAAGCGTCCGCGGCGATAAATGATCCGCCGCGGGCTTTTCCTATTTTGGAAACTGTGCTATACTGAAAAAAACACAGCAGGAGAATATTATGTCAACTAATACACTGTATCTCGGCTACCATGTGTCCTCCGCCGGAGGGTATATGGCGATGGGGAAGCGTGCCGCAGCGCTCGGCGCGAATACGTTTGCCTTCTTTACGCGTAACCCGCGCGGCGGCGCGGCGGCCAAGGTGGAGGAAGCGGACGTCGCGGCCTTCCGCGTGTGGGCGTCGGAGCAGGGCTTCGGCCCGCTCGTGGCGCACTCGCCCTATACGCTCAATCCGTGCAGCGACAAGCCCTCGGTGCGCGATTTTGCCAGACGCGCCTTTACGGAAGATCTCGAGCGCATGGAGCTCACGCCCGGCTGCTTTTATAACTTCCACCCCGGCAGCCACGTCGGGCAGGGGACGGAGGCCGGGATCGAAATGATCGCCGAACTCTTAAACGCCGTTCTCACGCCGGACATGTACACAACGGTGCTTCTTGAGACGATGGCCGGAAAGGGCAGCGAGATCGGCGGAAAGTTTGAGGAGCTGCGCGGGATCATCGACCGCGTGGAACTCAAAGACAAGCTCGGCGTTTGCCTCGATACGTGCCACATCTGGGACGGCGGCTACGACATCGTCTCCGACCCGGACGCGGTATTTGCCGAGTTTGACCGCGTAATCGGCCTCGATAAGCTCAAGGCGGTGCATCTCAACAACTCCCTCAACGCTCTCGGCAGCCACAAGGACCGCCACGCCAAAATTCTCGAGGGCGTCCTGCCGCCGGAGGCGCTCGCGCGCATCGTCTGCCACGAAGCTCTTGCCGGGCGGCCGTTCATTCTCGAAACGCCGAACGACGACGCCGGGTATGCCGCGGAGATCGCGTGGCTGCGGGAACAGTGGGAGGCGCGCCATGTGTGAGATCAAAGCCGTCCTCTGGGACGTGGACGGAACGCTTCTGGACTTTCTTGCCGCTGAGCGCGCGGCGATGAAAACGCTTTTCGGCGTGTTCGGTCTCGGCGAGTGTACCGACGAGATGATCGCGCAGTACTCCGCCATCAACGTCCGCTGGTGGCAGGCGCTCGAGCGCGGCGAGTATACGAAGCCGGAGATCCTTGTCGGCCGCTTCACGGAGTTTTTCGCCGCGCGCGGTATCGACACCGCCGTCGCCCCGGCGTTCAACGCCGAATATCAGCTCCGTCTCGGCGATACGATCGAGTTTTGCCCGCATGCGCTGGAAACTGTGCAGGCGCTCCGCGGCAGGGTTGCGCAGTGCGCCGTGACGAACGGCACGAAGATCGCGCAGGACAAAAAGCTCGCCCGTTCGGGACTGGATACGCTGCTCGACCCGATCTTCATCTCCGAAGTCGTGGGCGCGGAAAAACCGTCGGCGGCGTTTTTCGCCCCGGTGTTCGCGGCGTTTCCCGGCATAAGACCGGAGGAGATGCTGATCGTCGGCGACTCGCTCACGAGCGATATCCGCGGCGGCGTCAACGCCGGAATCCGGACCTGCTGGTATAACCCCCGCGGCCACGCCGCGCCGCCAGAGCTTCGCATTGACTATACGATCTCGGATATCGCCGAGGTGCTGCAAATCGTGGAGAAAAGCGCGCAGTGAATGGTGAATTTTGACCTATTGACTTTTCCTTGCCAAGTGGATAGAATCATCTGACTTTCAGATGCTTTATCGGGAGGGAACACAGGTCTATGGAAACTGCAGCGCTCGGCAAGGGCAAACTTTTCGGCCCGGCGAGCTTCTATAAAAAGGCGCTGTTCATCGCGCTGCCGGTCATGGCGCAGATGCTCATTCAGAACATGGTGTCGCTCATCGACAACTTCATGGTCTCGGGCCTCGGCGACGTGAAAATGTCCGGCGTCAATATCTCCGGCCAGATCCTTTTCGTATTCATGGTGCTGCTCAATACGATCTGTACCGCGGGCGGCATCTTCATGTCGCAGTATTACGGCGCGGGCGATAAGCGCGGCATGCGCCAGGCGCTGAGCTTCAAGTCGGTGCTCGCGGCCGCGGCGATCGTTCTGTATCTTCTCGTGTGCATGGTTTTCCCGCGTCCAGTGCTCTCGCTCATGGTCGTCGGCAACTCGCAGGCGGACGCCATATTGGACGAGGCCGTGAAGTACATGTTCCTCATGGGCTTCATCGGCATCCCAATGGCCGTTTCCACGATCTGCTCGTCGTCCCTGCGTGAGATCGGCCGCGTGCGCACGCCGCTTGTCATCTCCGTTATCGCCACGCTCGTCAACACGTTCTTCAACTGGGTGCTGATCTACGGCAATCTCGGCGCACCGCGGCTCGAGGTGCAGGGCGCGGCCATCGCCACGATCATCGCGCGTCTCACGGAAATGACGATGTTTCTCATCTATATCGCCGTCAAGCACCCGCCGTTTTCCGCCACGCCGAAAGAGCTCGTGAGCGTGGATTTCCCGCTCTTTTTCCGGATGCTCAAAAAGGGCTCGATGGTGCTTGGCTCCGAAATGCTCTGGGTCATTTCCGAAACGATCACGACCGCGCTTTACAACGGGCGCGGCGGCGCGGACGTCGTCTCCGGCATGGCGGCGAGCTTTGCCATCGCCAATCTCTTCTTCGTGGCGTTCAGCGGCATCACGACCGCGACCGGCGTTATCCTCGGCTCTACGCTGGGCCGCGGCGAGCTCGACCGTGCCCGGCAGGAAAAACGCTGGCTTATGACTGCGGGCGTTATATTCGGGTTCTTTATGATCTTTGTCGGGCTGCTCACCGTTCCGCTCATATCGGTCGTGTTCGGCCATTTGAGCGAAAGCGCCCAGAGCATCACGCGCCGGATGATCGTGCTCATGTCGCTCTTCATGCCGCCGTGGGTGTATATCAACGTCCAGCTTGCCGTGTCCCGCGCCGGAGGCGATACCGCCATGGGCCTCTGGGTGGACGGCACGACGACGCTGCTGCTCATCATCCCCGGCATATTCCTTGTGGCGCGCTATACGACGATCGGCCCGGTGGCCATGTACGGCATGGTCAAGGCCGTGGACTTCGTGAAGATTACCATCGCACACTTCATGCTCAAGCGTGAGCGCTGGGTGCGCAATCTCACGGACATTGTCCAGCCGGTAAAAACAACGGAATAAACGGAAAAACAAAATGGCCCCGTTCACGTTTTGCACGTGAACGGGGCCTTTGCCGTATTTACAGCGATTCCACAAACGCGGCGATGCGCGTGTCGATCTGCCCGGCGTCGAGCTGGGAGTAGTCGGTTTCCAGCGCCATATACGGCACGCCCAGACCGCGGCAGAGCTCGCGCAGAGAGCGGCCTTCAATGAGATAGGTGTGGCAGCTTGAAAGGGCGATATCGAGCACGGCGTCGGCGTGAAATTCCTCGATGAGCGCGGGGATCATATCGAACCGGCGGCGGTTCGGCGTCATCACGGCACAGCCGATGGTGAGATAGGCGTCGGCAATGGCGTCAAGGATATTGTCCGCCCCGGCGTCAACATGGCAGCGCGCCGGCTTGATGCCCGCGCAGTTTTCAAAGCAGACGACCTGCGCGCCAGCGCGCTCCGCCGCGCCGAGCACCTTCCGGTATACGCCGCCGATCGGACAGCCGGTGACGAGAAGCCGAGGCTTCCCTGACGGAGCGGCGGGCGGCGTCTCGCGCAGACGCGCGGCCAGCTCTTCCACATGCGCGACGGCGTGGGGAAGATCAAAATCAAACCCCAGCCCGTCGAGGACCTTATAAAGCTCCGTGCCGGAAACGGGTGCGGGGTCGGCGCGCAGCACCTCCATGAGATGCGAGCGGGCCTCGCGCAGCGCGTTTCTCTGCCGCGCCGCGGCGCGCAGCGCATCATCCGTGATCTCCGCGCCGAAGCGCCCTTTGAGATATTCCTTCAGCCGCCGCACCTCGGCGCGCCACATATCGCGCGCATAGGGAAGATCGACGCCCTGCGGCAGATGCAGCAGAAAGAGCTCCTTGCCGCGCGCCATCAGCTCATACATCTTTTTCTTCCCGTCGCACGTCGTCTCGCCGACGATCAGATCGGAAAAGTAGGTGTACGGGCATTTGTCGCTCACATAAAAGCCGTAGCTCGATTTGATGAGCGGGCAGAGATTGCGCGGCAGATCGACCTCCGCGACGGGGATCGTCTCGGCGCTCATACCGCAGAGACTCACGGCAAGCATCCCGGCGGCGTCGAGAATTTCCAGCGGCGTAAATGTGCAGAACGTGCCGGCCACGCGCCGCCCGCCTTCTTTGGCGGCCTTTACCTTGAGAAAGCCCGCTTTCCGCGCGTCGGAATAGGCTTCAAATGTTTCGGGAAGAGAGAGCTCCATACGTATATGACCTCGTTTCTTTGTTATCGGGAGAGTCTGCGCGCGGCGAGCGCCGCGCCGATGGCCCCGGCAAAGCGTCCCTGCGGGTGCGTGAGGACCGGCTCGCCGAGCTTTTCGCCGATGGCGTCGGGCAGATATTCCGTCTGGCAGAGCCCGCCGGTGAGACACACCGCGCCGTAATTCCCGCCGAGCTTCTTTGCCTGCGTGGCTACCTTTCCGGCGATGGAATCCACGACCGCGTAAGCGATATCCTCGCGCCGCGCGCCTTGACCGATGAGACTTACGACCTCGCTTTCGGCAAACACCGTGCAGATCGAGCTGATGGACGCGCCGCCGCCGCGCGCGGCGAGCGCGCACAGCTCCTCGGGACGCAGACCGAGCCGGTTTGCCATGATCTCCAGAAACCGCCCCGTTCCGGCGGAGCACTTGTCGTTCATAAGAAAGTCCTGCACCGCGCCGCCGGACACGCCGATGACCTTCGTATCCTGCCCGCCGATGTCGATCACGAGAAGATCGTCCCGCCCGTGCAGGAAGCACGCGCCGCGTGCGTGGCAGGTGATCTCCGTGACGCTCTTTCCGGCATACGGTACGGCGACGCGCCCGTACCCCGTCGCAACGCAGGGGTATGCCTCCGGCGAAAAGTGCGCCGCTTCCAGCTCGGCGCGGATGGTCTCCGCCGTGTCCACACTGCTCCAGCCCGTCGGCCGCGCCGAAAGCAGAGCGAAAGACCCGTCGGCGGCGAGCACTGCCGTTTTTGCACACGTAGAGCCGATATCGATGCCGATGGCGTATTCCATGCCGTGATTCCCCGTTCTTTTTT
>CAVEPP010000071.1:7284-7809 GCA_963617605.1 Alloprevotella sp.
AGCGTTAACCGATTATTTTATCGCTTAAAACGATAAAAAGAAAGGATCGATTCAGAACTCCAATTTGACGACAGACCTGCCGCGACTATAATAAATAAGACTGAAATCAAAGAAAGAGAATGTGGTTCCATGCTCGACGAGACGAAAACGAAAAAGGAGCAGAGCGCCGATCTTGCGCTGCTCTCGGGTCTGACTCGCCGCCAGCTCAAGGAGCTGGAGGAAAAGGAAAAGACGCCCGCCCAGAAAACGGCGGAGGCGGTCATCATGGTGCTGCCGCTGCTCTGCGGCGGTATCGCGCTGCTTGAATATCTCCTCGTGCCGAACAACAGCCGCAACCGGAACCCGTGGAGCTATGTCTGGGTGCTCGGCGCGGCGCTGGCGGTGTATCTCGTTTGCCTGATCGCCGCCGTTTGGCGGAAGAAAACGGGAAAGCGGCAGTTTTACGACACGCTGCATTATAAAGCGCCGCACTTCTCGGCGCTCTTCCTGTTTCTGACGCTCTATGACTATCTCACGCTCAAGACC
>CAVEPP010000072.1:0-7623 GCA_963617605.1 Alloprevotella sp.
GGCAAAGAGAACACCGCCTGTTTCTTTTCTTGGAAACAGGCGGCGTCTTTTAACCTTGCACACCGAAATCCATCAGCTAACAATGGTAAGTTTGAAATTAGTTCCTTATCGCTGCTAAGCCAGGCGTCCGGCGGAGTTTTTACGTGCGGAGGGCGCGAATCGCTTGTGCGGCGCGGCGCGGCGTGGTATAATAAATCAATTATAGAAATTATTTTAAAAGGGGCGCGTTATGCCGGAATTTCATGTGGTAAGCGAATATTCGCCCGCAGGCGATCAGCCGCAGGCGATCAAAAAGCTCGCCGAGGGCGTCGCCGCAGGGCTGGACGAGCAGACGCTGCTCGGCGTCACCGGCTCCGGCAAAACGTATACGATGGCGAAGGTCATCGAGCGCGTGCAGAAGCCGACGCTCGTGCTCGCGCACAACAAAACGCTCGCCGCGCAGCTTTGCAGCGAGTTCAAGGAATTCTTCCCGGACAACGCCGTGGAGTATTTCGTGTCGTATTACGACTACTACCAGCCGGAGGCGTACATCCCGCACACGGATACCTACATCGAAAAGGACGCCTCCACGAACGAGGAGATCGACCGGCTGCGTCTTTCGGCGACATTTTCGCTGCTGGAACGGCGGGACGTGATCGTTGTGGCATCCGTGAGCTGCATTTACGGTCTCGGCGAGCCGGACGATTTTGCACGCATGGCCATTTCGCTCCGTCCCGGCAGCAGTCTGCCGCAGGAGGAGCTCTTAAAAAAGCTCATCGACTGCCGGTATGAGCGGAACGACATCGCCTTCGAGCGCAATATGTTCCGCGTGCGCGGCGACACGGTGGAGATCTTCCCGGCCTACTGGCGGGATAAGGCCATCCGCGTCGAGTATTTCGGCGACGAGATCGAGCGCATCAGCGAGATCAACCCCCTCACGGGCGCTGCGGTGCACACGCTCAGCCACACGGCCATCTACCCCGCGAGCCACTATGTGACACCGCCGGAGAAAATGGCGCGCGCCGTGCAGGAGATCCGCCGCGAGTGTGACGAGCGGGTGAAGTTTTTCAAAGACCACGAAAAGCCGCTCGAAGCCGAGCGTATCGCGCAGCGCACGAATTTCGATATCGAGATGATCCAGGAGCTTGGCTACTGCTCGGGCGTGGAGAATTATTCGCGCATCATCTCCGGCCGCCCGGTCGGCAGCGCGCCGATGACGCTGCTCGACTATTTTCCGAAGGACTTTTTGATGTTCATCGACGAGTCGCACGTGACGCTGCCGCAGGTGCGCGCCATGTACCACGGCGACCGCGCGCGCAAGGAAGCGCTTGTCGAATACGGCTTCCGGCTGCCGTCGGCCTTTGATAACCGCCCGCTGAAGTTTGAGGAATTTCAGCAGCGCATCCACCAGGTGATCTACGTTTCCGCGACGCCCGGCGAGTACGAGCGCACGCGCTCGGGCCAGATCGCCGAGCAGATCATCCGTCCGACGGGACTTACCGATCCGAAGATCGACGTGCGCCCCATCGAAGGGCAGATCGACGATCTCATCGCCGAGATCCACGCGCGCATCGAGCGCGGCGAGCGCACGCTCGTCACGACGCTCACCAAGCGTATGGCGGAGGACTTAACGGCGTATCTCGGCAATGCCGGCATCAAAACGCGCTACATGCACCACGACGTCGGCGCGATGGAGCGCATGGAGATCATCCGCGATCTGCGCCGGGGCGAATTTGACGTGCTCGTCGGCATCAACCTTCTGCGCGAGGGGCTTGACCTTCCCGAGGTATCGCTCATTGCGATCCTCGACGCGGACAAGGAGGGCTTCCTCCGGAGCGAAACATCGCTCATCCAGACGATCGGCCGCGCGGCGCGAAACGCCGGGGGCACGGTCATCATGTACGCCGATACGGTCACGCCGTCCATGCGCGCGGCCATCGACGAGACCGAGCGCCGCCGCGCCATCCAGACGGCGTATAACGAAGCGCACGGCATCGTGCCGAAAACCATCAAGAAGAGCATCCGGGACCTTCTCGAGATCACCGGCCCCGCGGCGAAGGACGAGCGCGGCATGCGCATGACCGAGCGCGAGCGGAAGGCCGAGATCGACCGGCTGGAGAAAGAAATGCGCAAGGCCGCGCAGATGCTCGAATACGAATACGCCGCCGTGCTGCGCGACCAGATCATCCGGCTGCGCGGGGAGAAGTGACCATGGCGGAAAAGAAAGTACAAAACGATTTTTCCAAAGGGAACATCCCCGCGGTCGTCATGCGCATGGCGCTGCCGCTCATCGCCGCGCAGCTCGTAAATGTGCTCTACAACGTGGTAGACCGCATATACATCGGCCACATCCCCGGCGTCGGCAGCATGGCGCTCACGGGTGTCGGCATCGCGCTTCCGGTCATTTCGATCCTTTCGGCGTTCGCCGGGCTCTTCGGGCAGGGCGGCGCGCCGCTCTGCTCCATGGCGCGCGGCCGCGGGGATAACGACGAGGCCTCCCGCGTGATGGGCAACGCCTTTTCCATGCTGCTCGTCTCGTCCGTTGTGCTCGGGCTGCTCACGTGGGCGTTCCTCGACCCGGTCGTCGCCGTGTTCGCCGCGGGCAAGGAGGCGAGCGGATATGCGCGCGAATATCTCACGGTGTATCTCATCGGGACGACGTTTTCGTTTGTGTCGCTCGGTATGAACGTGTATATCAATGCCCAGGGCTTCGCCACGCGCGGCATGCTCACGGTGCTGCTCGGCGCAGTGGCCAATATCGTGCTCGACCCGCTGTTCATTTTTGTTTTCCACATGGGCGTGCGCGGCGCGGCGGCTGCCACGGTGCTCTCGCAGGCGCTGAGCGCGGCGTGGTGCTTCCTCTTTCTGCGCAGCAGCAAAACGCCGCTCGAGCTTTCGTGGCGCACCATGGCGCCGCGGAAGAAGATCATGGGACGCATTATGTCCCTCGGCGTTTCGGATTTTGTCGTCGGTGCAACGAATTCCGCCATCCAGACGGTGGCGAACCGCCAGCTTGGACTGTACGGCGGCGATCTCTATGTCGGCGCAATCACGGTCGTGAACTCGCTGCGGACGATCTTCTCCGAGATCATCCACGGCTTCGGCTCCGGCATCCAGCCGGTGCTCGCCTTCAATTACGGCGCGGGGGAGAAAAAGCGCGTGCTGGAAACGATCCGGTTCAGCACGCTCGGCGCCGTGGTGTTCTCGCTGCTCGTGTGGGCGGTGTTCATGCTCTTCCCGGAACCGCTCATCCGCATTTTCACGCCGGACGAGGCGCTGATCGCCGTGGCGGTGCGCGCCGTGCGCATCTATTTCTGCGGGTTCGTATTCATGTCGCTGCAATTTGTTGCGCAGAATAGCTTCCGCTCGCTCGGCAAGGCGCGGCAGGCGATCTTCTTCTCGCTGCTGCGCAAGATCGTGCTCGTCGTGCCGCTGATGCTGCTGCTTCCGGGCGTGTTCGGTCTCGGGGCGGACGGCGTGTACTGGAGCGAGCCGATCAGCGATCTGCTCGGCGGGGGCGCTGCGTTCACAACGCTCATGCTTACCGTGTACCGTCCGCTTGCCAAGGAAATTAAGGAGGAGACTCTATGCCAGAACTGATGCTCATCGACGGCAACAGCCTCATAAACCGCGCGTATTACGGCGTGCGCCCGCTCTCTGCGCCCGACGGCACGCCGACGAACGCCGTTTTCGGCTTTCTGAATATCTTGCAGCGCCTGCTCGACGACGAAAAGCCCGACGCGCTCTGCGTCATGTTCGACCGCCGCGAGCCGACGTTCCGCCACAAGCACAGCGAGGCGTATAAGGCGACGCGCAAGCCGATGCCGGACGATCTCGCCGCGCAGATGCCGGTTTTGAAGGACGTGCTCGACGCGCTCGGCATCGAGCGGCGCGAGCTCTCCGGCTGGGAGGCGGACGATCTTCTCGGCACCGTGAGCCGTATCGGGGCCGAGCAGGGCTGGGAGTGTGTCGTCGTCACCGGCGATAAGGACGCTTTGCAGCTCGTGGGAGATCATGTGCGCGTGCTCAACGTCAAAACGCGCATGGGCCAGACCGAGACCGTCAACTATACGCCCGAGCGCTTCCGCGAGGAATACGGGTTTGACGCGCCGCACATGGTCGATCTCAAAGCCCTCATGGGCGATACGAGCGACAACATCCCCGGCGTCCCCGGCGTGGGGGAGAAGACGGCGCTCGAGCTTGTGCGGAAGTACGGCTCGCTCGCGGGCGTGTACGAGCACATCAACGACGCGGATATCCGTGCCTCGCTGCGCACAAAGCTCGAAAACGGCAGGGAGAGCGCCGAGGATTCGTACTATCTCGCCACGATCGACCGTAATGCGCCGATCGAGATATCGCCCGACGATCTCCGCCGCCCGGAGAGCTACGGCGGCGCGGCGTATGCAATCTTTCAGCGTCTCGGCTTCCAGAAATTCATTGAAAAGTGGGGCCTGAAGCCAGACGAGGAGAAAAAGGAAGAGACCGTATTTGAGGGCACGTGCGAGAGCGTGACGCTGCAGACGGAAGAAGACCTCCGCGCCGCGCTTGAGCGGGCGGGGGACGCCGTTGCCTATTACTGGTTTGATGCCGAAAGCGGCGAGACGCTCGCGCATTTCAACGTTTCCGAAACCGACGCGCTCGCGGTGTTTCTAACGCCGGAGGCGTACCGGGACAGCTATACCGCGGCGCTTGCGCTCCTTTTCGCCCCGGAGCGGCGCAAGGCGGGGCATGATGTGAAGAATTTGCAGCACGCGCTGCTTGAGCGCGGCGTGGACGCGCTCGAAAACTGGGTGTTTGACAGCGCGCTCGCCGGATACCTTCTCGATGCGACTGCCGCCGGATACGAGATCGAAAAGCTCACGCTGGCCTACTGCAATTTTACGCCGTATACCGCGTCCGGCGCGGCGGACACCGGCGATCAGCTCATGCTCGATCTCTCCGGCGGAGAGGGGAAAACGCTCGCCGACCGGCTCGGCGAGATGGCCTCGCGCGCGGCGAGTGTCGCGGCGCTCGAGGAAGCCATGCTTCCCAAGCTGCGTGAGGCGCAGATGGAGGAACTTTTTGCGAAGATCGAGCTGCCGCTCTGCGCGGTGCTCGCCAAAATGGAAAACGAGGGCTTCCTCGCCGACGCGGCGGCGCTGCGCGCCTTCGGCGAAAGCCTTACGGGCAGCATCGACGCGCTGCGCGAGGCCGTCTGGGCGGAAGCGGGGGAGGAGTTCAACATCCAGTCCCCGAAGCAGCTCGGCGCGGTGCTTTTTGAAAAGCTGGGGCTCCCCGGCGGGAAAAAGACGAAGACCGGCTGGAGCACGAACGCGGATGTGCTCGATAAGCTCCGCTATGAACCCATCGTGCGCCACGTGCTCGAATACCGCGAGCTTACAAAGCTCAAGTCCACCTATGCGGACGGCCTTTTGAAGGTCATCGGCACGGACGGGCGCATTCATACGAATTTCCAGATGACCGTCACGGCGACGGGGCGTCTTTCATCCACGGAGCCGAATTTGCAGAACATCCCCGTCCGGCGCGAGCTGGGCGCGGGACTTCGCAAAATGTTTGTCGCTGCGCCCGGCAACGTGCTCGTAGACGCGGACTATTCGCAGATCGAGCTGCGGCTGCTCGCGCACATCTCGGGCGACGAGGCGATGCGCGCGGCGTTCCTCTCCGGCGAGGACGTTCACCGCGTCACAGCCTCGCAGGTGTTCGGCGTGCCGCTCGAGGACGTCACCGCCGAGGAGCGCCGGAGAGCGAAGGCTGTGAATTTCGGCATCGTATACGGCATTTCCGCCTTCTCGCTCGCGCAGGATATCGGCGTTGGCTACGGCGAGGCGAAGGACTATATGGACGCCTATTTCGCGCGCTTCCACGGCGTGCGGGATTATCAGAAGGAAGCCGTCCGGCGTGCCAAGGACCTTGGCTACGCCGAAACGCTCTTCCACCGGCGGCGGTATCTGCCGGAGCTGAACGTTCCGGCGCTGCGCGCCTTCGGTGAGCGCGTCGCGCTCAACATGCCCATTCAGGGCACGGCGGCGGACGTTATAAAGCTTGCCATGGTGAACGTGGATAAGCGCCTCCGCGCCGAGGGCATGAAGGCAAAGCTCATCTTGCAGGTGCACGACGAGCTGATCGTCGAGTGCCCGGAGGCGGAGCGGGAAAAGGCCATGCAGGTGCTGCGCGAGGAAATGGAAAATGCCGTATCCTATACCGTGCCGCTCACCGCGGACGCCGGCTGGGGCAAAAGCTGGGCGGAGGCGCACGGGACATGATCGTTCGCAGAGCGAAGTTCTCCGACATTCCCGCTGTCGCGGCGCTCGAGCGCGCCGAATTTCCGGACGGCGCGGACGAGGGCATGCTCGCCCGGCTGCTGGATATCGACGGCGGCATTATCCTCGCTGCTGAAGAGGAGAAAAACCTTCTCGGCTATGTCTGGGCGCGCTTCGTGCTCGACGAGGGTGATATTGGAAACATCGCCGTAGCGCCCGGCTTTCGCCGCCGGGGCGTCGGCGCGGCGCTTCTGGCAGTGCTCCTTGATGAAGCGGCGCGGCGGCAGACCGCCGTGGTGCAGCTCGAAGTACGCGCGAGCAATCTCGCCGCGCGGCGGCTCTATGAAAAAAACGGCTTTGAAACCGTGGGAAAACGAAAAAACTACTATGAAAAACCGACGGAAGATGCTATTCTGATGTCGAAATTCTTCCAAAAAGAGGCGGAATAACGCTATGCTGATATTATCCGTGGAATCCACGTGCGACGAGACCGCCGTCGCCGTGACCGAAAATGGCCGAAAGGTCCTCACCGACCAGATTTTCTCGCAGGCCGACCTGCACGCCGTATATGGCGGCGTCGTGCCGGAGATCGCTTCGCGCAGCCATGTGGAGGTCATCTCCCGGCTGGCTGACCGCGCGATCGACGCGGCGGGCATAAAAAAGTCCGATCTCGACGCCGTGGCAGTATCCTACGCGCCGGGGCTCATCGGTGCGGTGCTCGTGGGCGTGAACTTTGCCAAGAGCGCGGCGGCGGCGCTCGGCATTCCCCTCATCCCGGTGCACCATATCCGCGGCCACATCGCTGCCAATTACATTGCCTACCCGGAGCTTGAGCCGCCGTTCCTCTGCCTTGCCATCTCCGGCGGCAACACGATGCTCGTGGACGTGCGCGACTATACCGACCTTCGCATTCTCGGCCAGACACGCGACGATGCCGCGGGCGAGTGCTTCGATAAATCCGCGCGCGTGCTCGGCCTGCCGTATCCCGGCGGCGCGCCGATCGACCGGCTGGCGAAGGAGGGGCGAGACGACGCTTACACGCTGCCGCACCCGTTCGTCGGCGAAAACCCCTACGACATGAGTTTTTCCGGTCTCAAGACCGCGGTCATCAATCTGGCGCACCACTGCGAACAGACCGGCGAAACGCTCGACCGTGCGGGGCTCGCGGCGTCGCTCTGCCGCGCGGTGAGCGAATCGCTCGTGCCGCGCACAATGGCGGCGGCCGCGGAGCTCGGGTACAAAAAGATCGCCGTTGCGGGCGGCGTCGCGGCCAATTCGCGCATCCGCGCCGATTTTGCTGCCGCCGCGGAAAAGGCCGGGGCGCAGCTCTTCGTCCCGCCGCTCCGTCTCTGCGGCGACAATGCCGCGATGATCGGCTGCCAGG
>CAVEPP010000073.1:0-1487 GCA_963617605.1 Alloprevotella sp.
CCGAGAGGAGATATTATGAAAATTTTCAAACGCCTTTCCGTTCTGATCCTCGCGATGCTGCTGGCACTCTCGTGCTCCGTCGGCGCGCTCGCGGTGGACGAGTCGATGCAGTTCCACTTTGATCTCACCGTGGACGGCGCGCATACGAAAAACGTGCTCCGCGGCGACGTGATCACCGTTGTCTTCGCGCTCGAGCGCACCGACAGCGCCCAGAAT
This sequence comes from Alloprevotella sp., assembly GCA_963617605.1. Lineage (GTDB taxonomy): Bacteria > Bacillota > Clostridia > Oscillospirales > Oscillospiraceae > Apopatocola. Next base: position 217 of record CAVEPP010000073.1, read on the forward strand.
TACACGGTCTACGGCGTGCAGAACGAGATCGAATACGACCCCGAATTCCTCGAATTCGTCGAGGGCAGCGCGCTGCTTATGCCGGGCATCGATAAGTCGCAGGTCTCCCTCGTCGGCGGGATGCACCGGTTTTATATGAACTTCCTCTCTCTCGGCGGCGGTACGGAGTGGCCGGCCAATACGACGCTCGGCAGCTTCCAGCTGCGCGTCATTGCCGAGACGGGTGTGACCCACATCCGCAACAAGGCGAATTTTGTCTCCACGAAAGACGGCTCGGATCACTACGCCTCCACCAAGGACGATGTCACCATCATCCTCTCCGGCGAGTGCATCATCCGCTTTGACCCCAACGGCGGCAGCAGCGTGGACGAGATCCGCGTACCCTACGGCGAGAAGATCCCCCGTCCGGACGATCCGACGCGCGAGGGCAAATACTTCGCCGGATGGTTTACCGATATCGAGCGCACCCATCCCTGGGACTTTGACAACGATACCGTCGATGGCAACATGACCCTCTACGCCGGCTGGAGCGACACGCCGCTTGACACCGATGCGCCGGAAGAGACCGGCGGCGGGCACCTGCTTGCGTGGCTGCTGCCGCTGCTCGGCCTGCTCGGTCTGCTGCTGATCCTCCTTCTCCTGCTGCGCAAGCGCGTGCAGTTCGAGACCTTCGGCGGCACAGAGCTTGACGATGTGCGTGTCTGGCGCGGCGCAAAGCTCGATGCCCCCGCCACGCCGCTCAAGACCGGCTCGCTCTTCGGCGGCTGGTATAAGGACGAAGCGTGCACGCAACCGTGGAACTTCGAGGAAGACACGGTCGATAAGAACATGACGCTTTACGCACGCTGGAACTGATGACCCGGCCTTACCCCTCCCCGGCGGGCGAAGAACGCCGCGCGGGGAGACGGAGAAAGGAAACGTGAACGTGAACAATCAAACGATCTCCCGCGCGCTCGGCCTTGTGCTGGCGGCGGCGCTGCTGCTCGGCTGCGTATTCGCCGTGAGCGGCACGCCCCGTGTCGAGCCGACCGACCCGCGCGAAGAGAATACGGTACAGCTCCGGCCCGAGGCGCTGTCTACCGGCCGCGTCGCCGGTCTCAGCGCCGAGACCGGCACGGATCTGCCGTCGGACGAGGCGTCCGGCGAGCCCAACCCATCCGCTCCGCCGGAGGAGCCGACGCCGGCGCCGGAACCGTCTCCCACACCGGAGAATCCGGACGAGACGCCCGAACCCACGGCAACGCCGGAAAACCCGGACGCAACGCCTGAAC
>CAVEPP010000073.1:1497-7591 GCA_963617605.1 Alloprevotella sp.
CGCCTGAACCCACCGCACCGCCCGACGATCCGGATAACTTGCCGGATCCGTCCTCGGCACCCGACAATCCGGACGGACCGGACGGCCCCAGCCCGTCGCCCGGAACAACAAGCCGTCCCTCCGACTCCGGCGACGGGAAGGACACCTCGGGCGACAATACCGGCGGCGATGACGGCGGCCACGGCTCGGGCGACAATACCGGCGGCAACACCGGCGGCGACGACGGGGACGACACGCCCGAAGGCCCCTCCATCGTCACAAATCTCGGCCAGTACACGGGTACGCCCGTATCGCCTGCCGATCTGACGGACGGGATGCTCGCATTTTATGCGCGCGCCGAGGGCGGCACGGGTCTCTCACTTGAAGTCCGCTTCCGCCACGAGAAGGACGCCGGTAACGGCAGCATCCTCTATGTAAACGGGCGGCAGGACTACAAAGCGCCGCTCCAGTTCGGCCAGAACTACATAACCATCACGCTCCGCCAGAACGGAAAGGCACTTGATTCCAAGCGCTACACCATCCAGTACATCCAGAAGGCGGACAAAGATACCCCCGAAGCCGGCCATTATCCCCCGTCGATCACCATGGCCGCGCCGGACGAGAGCCGCTGGCCGCTCGAGACGAGCAACCACAATTTCAGCTTTGAGCCGTATGTGACGGATACACATACCGGCAAGCGCCTCACGCCGAGCAAGAACATGACCGTGACCATCCGTGACGGCTACGGCGACCCGGTAAAATATGTCAACGACGGCTACGTCTTCGATGTCTATCTCGAACGGCCGAACAAAGGCGACACGAACGTCCATACGATCTCCATCACCGCCTGGGACGAGGACGGCTGCTCGGCAAGATACAAAGAATACCTTCTCACCTATAACGCCATTGACACCGGCGATGAGATCGGCAAAGCCACCATCGTCATCGATGCCACGACCGTCGGCATGGGCGTGCTGGACGTGATATACGATGTGCCCGTGCAGCAGGATGTGCCGATCTCCTCTCTTGTTCTCAAGGCGCTGCCGGAGTACGGCTACAGCGTCAGTTATAACGGCACGGAAAAGATCGGCTTTTACATCCGCAGTCTGGATTCCGGCTCAATCAACGTCGGCACGGTCCCCGAGCGGCTGTGGACGACGGTCGGGCGCGACGGCATCGGCATCCTATACGACGGCGCCGGGAACGTGAAGCGATCGAACGACAGTCTCGGCGAATTTGACTTCACGCGCGGCTCCGGCTGGATGTATTCCATCAACGGCTCGGTATATGCCGACAAGGGCATGTCCGAGCGGTACTTGCAGGACGGCGACGTGCTCTATCTCCGCTTTACGCTCTCCTACGGCAAGGACATCGGCGGCTACGGCGCGACCGGCGGCAGCTACGGCCAGTTTTCCACCTATTGCTACCGCTACATCGGCGGGGACGAGATATTCATCGCCCACGGCGATATGGAGGAGACCGAGCGGCAGGAGCCGACGGAGACCGAGGACGGCTATATCCTGCGCGAGTGCGTCCGCTGCGGCGAGCAGGAGCGGGAGATCCTTCCCGCGACAGGCCCGACGGAGAGCCCGGAGCCTTCGCCCAGTGAAGAGCCGACAGCGACACCCACGGCAACGCCGACGGCAACACCGACAGCGACACCCACGGCGACGCCGACACCGAAGCCGATGGCAACTCCGACGCCTGCGCCTACCCCGACGCCGACCCCGGAACCGGCGGCAGAACCCCCAAAACCGGAAGAACCGGAAGGAGGAAACGATCCGTGAAAAAGCTTATTGCGCTTCTGCTTTGTGTTGGTTGCCTTGCGCAGAGCGCCTTTGCTGCCTCCCCGGCGGAGAGTGCCAGAGATCTGGCTCTCTCCGCCGTCTCGGGGCAGAAGTCCCTCGCGGGCGTGAGCGGCGAGCTGCTCGCGCAGGGCGAGGATTTCCCCGCGGGCACGTCCGTGTGCGACTGGACGGCCATTGCCTTCGCGCTTCTCGGCGCAGAGGACGGCGCAGCGTATCTCGCCGCGGAAAACGAATATATTTCCGCCAACTTCCCGCTCCCGGCGAGCGGACGGGCCCCTGTCGCTACCGACTGGCAGCGCGCCGCGCTCACGGTGCGCGCGCTCGGCGGCGATCCCGCCGCGTGCGGGACGGATGGCTCGGTCGATCTCCTTGCCGGGGGCGTTTACGACTATGCCGGGGATTCTCTCGGCATGCAGGGGCTCAACGGCTGGATCTTCGCGCTCATCGCGCTCGACTGCGGCGGCTACGCCGTGCCGAAGGGCAGCCGGTATACGCGTGAGGATATTTTGAATGAGATCCTCTCGGCGCAGGAGCCGGACGGCGGCTTCGGCCTCGTGCCCGGCGCTTCGGATACGGATATCACGGCCATGGCGGTGCAGGCGCTCGCGCCGTATGCCGGCGGGGAAGCGTCCTCCGCTGTGGACGACGCGCTCGCGTGGCTCGCCGGGCAGATGACCGACGAGTGCCTTTTCGCCTACTGGGGCCAGCCGAGTGCGGAGAGCTCCGCGCAGGTCGTCATCGCGCTCTGCTCGCTCGGCATCGACCCGGCGGAGGACGAGCGCTTTGCGAAAAACGGTACGAACGTCCTCGAGGCGCTCTGCGATACCTACCGCCGCGCGGACGGAAGCTATGCCCACACGTCGGAGGATGAGCGGGGCGATTTCATGGCGACCGAGCAGGTCATGCTCGCGTTCACGGCGCTCTGGAAGCTCCGGAGCGGCGCGGGGCGGCTGTACGATATGACCGCCGTGCCGCAGACCGTAGCGGAGACCGCGCCGGAAAAAGCCCCGGCGGGGACGCCGTGGCTGACCGTTATACTTTGCCTTGCCGCCGCTGCGGTGGCCGTTGTTGTTATTGTAGTCGTGTGCCGGAAGAAAAAGGAGAAGAGAGCATGAACGAACTGACCGGAAAGATCCAGACAGAAATAAAGAAAGTTATCGTCGGCAAGGACGACGTCGTCCGCCGCGTGCTGATGGCCATTCTCGCGCAGGGCCACGTCCTTCTGGAGGACGTGCCCGGCGTCGGCAAAACGACGATCGCCATGGCCTTTGCCAAAACGCTCGGTCTCAAGACCGCGCGCGTGCAGTTTACCTCCGACACGATGCCCTCGGACATCATCGGCTTTTCGGTGTACGACAAGGATACCGGGAAGCTCTCCTATAAACCCGGCGCGGTCATGACGAACCTGCTGCTCGCCGATGAGATCAACCGCACGTCGAGCAAGACGCAGTCGGCGTTGCTCGAAGCGATGGAAGAGAAAAACGTCACCGTGGACGGCGTGACGCACGCGCTTCCCGCGCCGTTCATCGTGCTCGCCACGCAGAACCCCGTCGGCTCCGCCGGTACGATGATGCTGCCAAACTCCCAGCTCGACCGCTTCCTCATCCGGCTCTCGATGGGCTATCCCGATCTCAAGAGCCAGACGGAGATCCTGCGCGAGCGTCACCACGAAAACCCGCTCGACAAGGTGGAAGCCATCACGGATATTGCGGGCCTTCTCGCGCTCATCGACGAGGTGACGAACGTCCACTTTGCCGACAGTGTGTATGATTACGCTGCGCGTCTCGTGGAAAAGACGCGCTCCAACGCCTTCGTGACGCTCGGCGTCAGCCCGCGCGGTGCGCTGGCGGTCTGCCGCGCGGCCAAGGCCAACGCTTACCTTGCCGGGCGCGACTATGTGATCCCGGATGATGTGGCGGAGGTGTTCCCGTTCGTGTGCGGCCACCGTCTCATCCTCAACGCCAAGGCCCGTTTGAACGAATATACCGCCGAGCAGCTCATCGAGAGCATGATCGGCGAGGTGAAAAAGCCGGACGTGCAGGAGTTCCGGAAGTGAAAGCACGCCGAATCACCGCCGCCGTGCTGTGGCTTCTGGCTGCGGCGGCGCTTGCGGCGGTCTGGGCCGCCGGGGGCGGCGCGCTCTGGCTGGGCGCGTCGCTCGCCGTGCTGCTCCTGCCGGGGGTGTCGCTGCTGCTCGCTCTCGCGGTGCGGCGGGGCGTGCGCCTCTCGCTCACGCTCACGCCCACGGTGCCGAAGCGCGCTGCGGCGCAGGCGGTGCTGAAAGTGAAAAATGACGCGTTGCTGAGTGCGCGCGCCCTCTTCCGCGTGCGCGCCGTGAACGCGCTCACACGTGAGGAAACGGTCACGCTGCTGCGCTGCACCGTACCGCCGAAGGGAACGGAGGAGCTGCGTTTTCTCGTAGAGAGCCGCCGCTGCGGACAGATCGCCGCTTCGATAGAAAAGGCGGGCCTTCTTGATATATGCGGCATTTTTGCCGTGCCATTGAAAACGGAAAACATTTCCGCGCGCACGACCGTCCTGCCGGACATGTTTGCGCCCGGGATCGATCTTGCGCTCGTATCCTCCATGCCGGAGGAGAGCAACAGCTACGCGCCCGGCAGCCGCGGGAACGATCTCACGGAGATCTTCCAACTGCGCGATTACGTCCCCGGCGACGATCTGCGCCGCATCCACTGGAAGATGACGGCCAAGACCGACCGGCTCATCGTCCGCGAGGCCAGTCTCCCGCTCCAGCGCTCGCTGCTGGTGTTCTGGGACAAAACGGCGCCGGACACTCTCGCGCCGGACGCGGCGGACGCGCTCGCCGAGAGCGTTTCCTCCGTCTGCCAGAGCCTGAGCGAGGCGGGCTTTGCCTATACGCTCGGCTGGAGCGGCGAGGGGCAGAACGTTCTCGAGGAAGCGCCGGACACCGACCGGCTGCTCACGCTGCTGCCGCGCATGGTGCGTTCCGCCGGCGCGGGGGAGAGCGGAACGGCTCTGCTCGCCCGGCAGGGCGGCGAGAGCTTTTACGGCCGCGTGCTGCTCTTCGCGCACGCTGTGCCGCCGGAGATCGAAGCGCTTGCCGAGCGGTGCGCGCTGACGCTCCTTCTCTGCTCGCGTGCGGAGACGGCCACGCCGTGCCGGACCGTCCGGTTCACGCCGGAGGACTATGAGCAGCGCCTGCATGATCTGGAGTTTATGGAATGAAAGTGAAAAATAAGACCGGCCTCGCCCTCCGCGCGCAGTGCTCCGCCGCGCCGCCGCGGGGAAAGGCGTTCCTTTCCGCGCTGCTCCCGGCGGCACTTTTATCGCTGGGTCTCGCACATACGGCGGCATCGGTGTTCCCGTCCGGCGTGAACAGTGCATGGGCGGCTGCGGCGATCCTCTTTGCTCTCGCGCTCGCGCTGCTCGCTCTGGCGCAGACGAAGGCCGCGCCCTGGGTGCTGGCCGTGGGCGTGCTTGTCCTCGGCATCGCGGCGGCAGTCTTTTTTGCCCCGCTGCGCGACGGCTTCTGTGCGCTCGGCAATGATATCCTCTCTGTCCTGCCGGAAAAGACCGGACGGATCTATATGCTCTGGGACGTGGAAAACGGCGCGCACGCACGCGCGGCGGCGCTCTTTTTCGCAGCGGCGGCGGAGCTTCTGCTCTGCACCGGCGCGGTGCCGTCGCTGATCGTCGCATTGCTCTTCGCTCTCGGCGCGGCGGCGGGTATCATCCCGGCGGACTGGAGCACGGCGGCGTTTCTCGCCGGGATTGCGCTTTGGCTGCTGCGCGGCCGCGGCGGGGAGAAATTTTCTCTCTCGCTCGTCTCGGCGATCCTCTGCGCGGCGCTGGCCGCGGCGGGGCTCTTCGCGCTCAGCGACACGGCAGCCGCGGGGCAGACGGGCGCGGCAGAACTCTGGCACGTGCTGCGCTGCGATGAAAGCACAAACTCCCTTCCGGAGGGACAGCTCAAGAATCTCGGCGCATGGAAGAAGAACGATACTGCGGCGCTTGCCGTCACGATGGACACGACGCAGAAGCTCTATCTTCGCGGCATGACCGGCGAGGTATACACCGGCACCACTTGGGAGGCGCTCCCCGCCGCAGACAAAGCCGCGTGGGCGGACGATTTCTATTGGCTGCATGCCGACGGCTTTAATGCGCTCACATCCGTGTCCGCCGCGGCGGAGCTCGCCGTCGGCACGCCGGCAGCGGCCATGACCGTGGAAAACCTCTCGGCCTGCCGGGAGCACTCGTACCTCCCGTATGCACTGTGCGCATGGGAGGGGCTGGATGCCTCACTCGTCGGCGACGCGTCCGCGCCG
>CAVEPP010000074.1:0-7560 GCA_963617605.1 Alloprevotella sp.
CAAATAAAAAGCCGCCCCCGGTAGGGGGCAGCCTGTAATGGTGTTGCGATTGGCGAACTTTTTCATGCGCCTTGAGGCGCGGCTGTCCTTTGCCCTTATAGGGCTTGTGCAAGCCACCGGCTACGCCGGTGGTCTTGACTTCCGCTGCGTGCTCGGCTTTCTCGCGCCGTCGGAGGGCGGCATCCTCGTAAACGGCAAGGACATGCGCACGCTCGACCGCCGCGCCGCGGCGCGCGAGATCGCCTATATCCCGCAGTCGTGCGTCCCGTCGTTCAACTTTACGCTGCTCGAAGTCGTTATGATGGGCCTTACCAACCAGATCGGCGTTTTCGACGCCCCCCGCCCGGAGCATAAGGCTGCGGCGCTCGAAGCCATGGAAAGTCTCGGCATCGCGCATCTGGCGCACCGGGAATCCGGCCGCGTGAGCGGCGGCGAGCGGCAGCTCGCGCTGCTGGCGCGCGCCATGGTGCAGAACGCCCGCGTTCTCGTTATGGACGAGCCGACAGCCAATCTTGACTGCGGCAACAGCGCTCTCGTAATGGAGCGCGTGAGCGCACTGGCCGGGGAAGGATTCACGGTGATCTTCTCCACGCACGACCCCAATCAGGCGTTCCGGTACGCCACGCAGGTGCTTGCCCTGCAGGGCGGCGGCGTGCTCGCCGCGGGACGGCCGGAGGAAGCGCTCACAAGCGAAACGCTCACAAAGCTCTATGGCGTCGGCATGGCCGTCTGTCCCGTGACGGCTGCCGGGAAAAGATTCTCCGTCGCCGTTGTGACCGGCGGAAAAACGAGGGAATAACAATAGAAGTACGTTCTTAATAAAAAAATGCGGATTTGGCAGAGACCAAATCCGCATTTTATGTTTCTCTGCCTTAGGCGGAGGAAAGCATTGCTTAGTGGTTATTAGCTGCGGCGGGGTTGCCCTGCGCGTCGCAGCGGGCAAGCATCCATTCCGCGCCCTGCTCGGTCAGGTCGTAGTTGTAGAAGGTCTTGTAGAAGTACTGAATTTCGGCGACGAGATCCAGATCCTCGAACAGGTCGGGGTGGATCGTCTTTGCAACGAACATTGCCCACAGAGGCGCGGTCAGACCACCCTCCCAGCTTGTCGTAGAGGTGGACGCCGGGCAGAGAATGACATGATCATTGATAACGGCGTTGATCGCCTGCCACTGCTCGTTTTCCGTGATGCACTCAGTGTTCGAGAGCCAGCCGGTGAACACGTAATCCGGGTTCCACTCGGCGATCTGCTCCATCGTGACCGTGGTGAACTGACCACCAGGAATCTCAAAGTCCGCTGTCACGGAGCGTCCGCCGGCGGCTTCAATCATGAAGGAATTGATGTAGCCCTTGCCCCAGCACTGGAGACCATCCTCTTGATTGCGCATGGAGTAGACTGCCGGCTTTTCGTCGTCGGTCAGGGACGAAGTGCGATCCATCAGATTGGCGAGCTTTGCATCATAGTAGTTAAGCCATTTGTTTGCTTTATCGAGATATTCGCCGCCGCCAAAGGAGTTGGCGTAGAGCGTGATCTCAAAGGTGAGCTGGTTGCGCAGTTCCTCGAAGGAGGAGGGAAGTTCGGAGAGGACCGGCGTTGCGACGATGACCGGAATTCCGGCTTCGTTCATGTTTTTGACCTGCTCCTCACGGTCGCTCCAGTAGAAAACAAGATCGACACCCATGCTTGCAAGCTCTTCCACGTTGGGGTCGCGGGGATTTTCGATACCGACGATGCCCGCCTCGTTCCACTGCGGATAAATCTCGTTCAGCCAGGAGTTGGGCGTGGTGTTCATGCTGCACACAACGCGGTCGGCAACATCAAAAAAATGGACATACGTGGGAGAGCCGCCGTAGATCGCGCCGATGTGTTCCGCATGCGCGGGAATCTCTACCTCGTTGCCTGTGTAGTCAACAACTTTGATCGTCGTCGGCTCTTCAGCAGCGGGTGCTTCCGTTGTCGCAGGGGCTTCCGCTGCTGGGGCCTCCGTCGCTGCGGGCGCTTCAGTCGCCGCGGGCGCGGCGGTGCTGCCGCAGCCGGTCATAAGACCGAGAACCATGACGAGAGCAAGTACAAGGGACAGAATTTTTGTGTGTTTCATTGGAATGGTCCTTTCTTGGAAATGTCCTTTCAGATATTTACTGTTCGCTAGAGCGAATAGCTTATGAATTGGATGCGCCGCTGAGCTCGCCAATCAGACAGGCATTGCGGTGGAGCTGCTCAATATAGATCATGTGCAGCGGCGCATGGTAGATCCGCTGGAGATTTTCCTCTGTGACGATATCGGCGCTCTTTCCAACCGTGAGATGACCGCTTCCGTCGAGGATGCCAACTTTGCTGTTGAGCAGGATCGGATGATCGGGTACGTGACTTGTCACAACGATCGCCATATTGCTCTCGCGAGTTAGCTCGGAGATGAGTGCTAAAATTTTTATCTGGTTTCCGTAGTCGAGATGATTCGTCGGCTCGTCAAGTAGCAAAAGCTCCGGCTCCTGCGCAAGCGCACGGGCAATCTGTATCTGCTGGCGTTCTCCGCCGCTGATCCGCTGCATGCTCTTATCTGCCAGATGGGAAATATTCATGCGGTGAAGAATCTCCTCGACACGCGCATATTCCTCCTCTCCCGGCATATGCAGTGCACCGATGTGCGGCGTGCGACCCATGAGAATGAATTCCCGCGCCGTAAAGTCAAAGGCGAGAGCCTGCTGCTGGGATACATAGCTGATTTTTGCCGCCCGTTCGCTGTCGCTAAGCGAGGAAAGCATGTGCCCGGCCACGTGGATTTCTCCGTGCCGCAGGCGGTACAGACCGCTGATACAGTTGAGAAGCGTTGATTTGCCGCTTCCGTTTGCGCCGAGAATTGTAAAGCGCTCTCCGGGAGCAAGCACGAAGTTTACGTCGGAAAACACCGGCGTTTTTGCTGCGTCGTAAGAAAACGCGGCGTTTTTCACTTCCAGTATGTTGTTCTGCATCGTTCCGCTCCTTTCATTCCAGCCGTGTTTTCTGCGCGAGCAGCAGCACAATAAAGAGCGGCACACCGAATACACCGGTAAAGATGCTCAGCGGTATTTCCGAGGCGGACACGCTGCGGGCAAGCGTATCAACAAGAAGCATAAAGATTCCTCCCGCCAATATTGACGCCGGGACGACAGTCCGGTTGTCCGCGCCGGAGAGGAGACGGCAGAAATGCGGGATGATCAGCCCGACATATCCGATCGTTCCGCAGATGCATATCGCCGTTGAGGTAAGGATTGTTGCGCAGAAGATGAAAATCGCGCGTGTCCGCCGGACATTGACGCCGAGGAAAAACGCTTCCTTCTCCCCGAGCGACATAATGTTGAGCCGCCAGCGTAGCAGAAACGGAACGATAAGCACAGCGGCAATGGCGGGACCGTAGCGTGTGACATCCTCCCAGCGAGCGCTTGAAAAGCTGCCCATAGTCCAGTAGACAATATCGGCGAGTTCGTTTTCCGGGTCGGCGAGATATTTGATCATCGACACGATCGAACCCATAAAGCCGGAGATAAGAACACCGGACAGGACGAGGATAAGCGTGGATTTGTTTTTGAAGAGCTTCGGAATCGTTACGGCAATGCAGACGGCGGCAAGCCCGCCGCAGAGTGCCATAAGCTGAATTTCCAGGCCGGACAGGTGCAGCAGAATACCTGCTGCCGCGCCGACGCACGCGCCGGACGACACGCCTAGCATATCCGGCGAAACGAGAGGATTGCGGAATATGCTCTGATAGATTGCGCCGGAAACGGAAAGTGCTGCGCCAACCATCACCGCTGCCACGATGCGCGGCAGACGGACATTCAGCACCATAGTTTCCATGATAGGGGTCCATGTTTTCTCTGTTGGCACAAACACGCTTTTTACGATCCGCAGTGTGTCGGCGAAGGCGATGCTGTACCGTCCTGTGCCGAGAGACACAAAAAAAAGCACGGCGAGAACCGCGGCAAGCCCGGCTAGAATCCAGTGATTCCGGCGCTGCACTGCCGCAGCGCCGGTGTTTTTTTTATTTCCCATGAGTGTTTTATATTACAGCTCAGCCTATCGTCTCCGCGAGACTGTCCTCATAGGAGTAGCGGAGAAATACCTCCAGCGTATCGCCCGCTTTGATGGGCGGCGTGCCGGAAGGGAGGCAGGCATAGGCGTTTGCATCGACAAAGCCCGTGCGGTAAATATCGCCTTTTCCGTGGAACTTCCCGTAGAATTTTCCGTTTTCCTGCCATACGCGCAGTCGCACATACATCTGTACGCCGCTTCTTGTTGGCATTTTCTTTTCAATTTTTTCCTTGCTGTCGTTCCGTGCGGCGATGCCCACATGGGGGATCTGGTCGTTCGTCACTGTCACAGTCACGCGCATGGGCGCCTTGACCGGCTGGTGATAATATTTGCGGATTAGTGCACTTCCGTACCAGTCGGCGTTGAAATCGGCGCCGCCCGGGACACCGACCAGACCCAGCACCGGCACGCCGTCCACAACGGAAAACGCCGTGTGGTGTCCCGGCCCATAGGATACGCGGTGGAAGTAGAGCTTGCCCGCGTCGCGCAGAACCTCGTAAGCGTGGTCGTCCGTGCCCTTAGAGGAGCCAGCGTTGAAGAGCACCATATCCGCACGCGACGCCGCGTCGTGCAGCGTTTGGAGCAGCATATCATAGTTATCCGGAACAATGCCGTATACAAGCGGTTCGCCGCCCCACTCCTGAATTTTGGCAGCAAGCATGACGCTGTTCGTTTCCCAGTTTTTTCCGCGGGGAAGCTCCATGGTGATGGGGACAAGCTCATTGCCGCTGGGGATGACTGCCACGACCGGGCGCCTTAGTACCTTTATCATGCGGTGCCCGCCCATGGCAATGACGGCAAGATGATTCGGCGTGAGCTTTTCATATGCGTAGGCAAGCACTTCGCCCTCCCGCAGCGTGCTTCCTACCGGTATGGTGAATTCGCCGCGCTGCTTCGGAACGCGTTTGAGTGTAAGGTGTCCGGCATCGTCAATCTCTACGTCCTCAATAACAATGAGCGTGTCGAAGCCATCCTTCATTGCGATACCGGTATTTCCAAAATCGTACTCGCGTCCGCACACCCACAAGGAGGTGTCCGGCATCCCGGCAGCAAAATCGTCAAATCGAACGGCAACGCCGTCCCAGCGGCAGTTTGCTGTATTCGGCAGTGTTATACGTGATACGAGATCTTCCGCCAGCACGCGCCCCAAACCATCCTCTATGCGGATCGTCTCTGTTTTCTCCTTGAACTGCGCCTCTTTGAGCAGCAGAGCTAAAATCTCTTCCTTTCTCGGCAGCCAATCGTTTGGATCGTAATCTTTCATTTTACTCCTCGTTTTCTTTGGTTGTTTCATATTATTCTTAATCGCAAATATTCTCTTGCAAGAATAAATGAATTGTACTATGCTGCTATAGATATGTCAAGCACATTAAACCGCTAAATTCTTAGGGATGAACAGGGAAGATATGCTACGTGAAATACGCCGTCGGTGCGTAAGGTCTTGTCAACTAGCACGAAGTGGGGTAAAATACTTTCCGGATATTTTTTATAGATAAGGAGCTTTTTTATGGAAGCCTTGAAATTTCGTGAAATGCCCTACGAGCGTCCCGACGGCGAGGCGCTGAAAACCTCCATTCGCACGCTGACCGAAAAGCTGTGCGCGGCGGAGAACTATAAAGCGGCGAAGGCCGTGTTCATCGAAAAGGAAACCCTTTTCAAGCATATCCAGACGCTTGCAACGCTTGCCCAGGTGCGCCACACCATCGACACGCGCGATAAGTTTTATGACGAGGAGAATGGTTTCTGGAACCAGCTCTCACCGGAACTGGAGGAGTATTCGCAGGAGTGGACGGCAGCGATGCTCGCCTCGCCCTACCGCACGGACTTTGAAAAGGAATACGGCACGCTGATGTTCCTCAATGCCGAGATCGCTCTCAAAACGTTCTCGCCGGAGATCATCCCGGAGCTGCAGAAGGAAAACGATCTCACGACCGAATACGATAAGCTCATCGCCTCGGCGCAGATCCCGTTCGAGGGCGGCGTGTATACGCTCTCGCAGCTCTCGCCGTTCAAGACCGGCGCGGACGACGCGCAGCGCCTCGCCGCGTGGAAGGCCGAGGGCGGATGGTATAAGAAGCACCAGAGCGAGCTCGACCGCATTTACGATGAGCTCGTCCACCTGCGCGACACGATGGGTAAAAAGCTCGGCTACGAGGGCTATACGACGCTCGGCTACTACCGCATGGGCCGCAACTGCTACGGCAAGTCGGACGTGGAGAAGTTCCGCGCCGCCGTGCGCAAGTATCTTGTGCCGGTCGCCGAGAGCATCTATCAGGAACAGGCCAAACGCCTCGGCAAAACGTATCCGCTGAGCTTTGCGGACGCGGCGCTCTCCTTCCGCAGCGGCAACCCGCGTCCCTGCGGCGATGCCGAGCACATCCTCGCCCACGGCCAGAAATTCTATGACGAGCTCTCTCCGGAGACGAGCGCGTTCTTCCGCATGATGCGTGAGCGCGAGCTGCTCGACGTGCTCTCCACCGAGGGCAAAGCCGCCGGCGGCTACTGCACGTCCATCCCCGATTACAACGTCCCGTTCATCTTTGCCAACTTCAACGGCACGCAGCATGACGTCGAGGTCGTGACGCACGAGGCGGGCCACGCCTTTGAAGCGTACCTCAATGCCTGGCGCGTTCCCGATGAATACACCTGGCCGAGCATGGAAGCGTGCGAGGTCCATTCCATGTCCATGGAGTTCATGGCGTGGCCGTGGGCGGAGGGCTTCTTCGGCAAGGATACCCGCAAGTATCTCTACAGCCATCTCGCCGGAGCGCTCACGTTCATCCCCTACGGCACGATGGTCGATCACTTCCAGCACGTCGTTTACGAAAAGCCGGACATGACTCCGGCGGAGCGCCACGGCGTATGGAAAGAACTGCTCGGCGTATACATGCCGTGGATGAAGCTCGACGGCGACATCCCCGTCTACAGCGAGGGCGAGGGCTGGCAGCGTCAGCTCCACATTTACCAGAGCCCGTTCTACTATATCGACTACTGCCTTGCGCAGACTGTCGCGCTGGAGATCTGGGCGCTCCTGCAGAAGGACCGTAAGGAAGCTTGGGAGCACTATATGGCGTACACCCGCCAGGGCGGCAGCGAAGTGTTCACAACGCTTCTCAAAAACGCGGGACTCGAAAGCCCGTTTGATGAAAACTGCCTGCGCTCCGTGTGCGAAACGGCGAAGGGCTGGCTGGATAATTACGATCTCACCGGCATCGAATAATAGCGTCGATTGACAAGGGCCCGCGCGGTTCTGCCGGGCGGAAATGCCCTCATACTGCGTCAAAGCCCTTGGGAATACACAAAGTATTCCCTGCGGACTTTTCCTTGTCTGCAAGCATTTCTGCTCCGGCAGAACTGCTTCGCATCGGACAGCCTTGGATTTTCGAGGGATTTTTGTTCTTTTGGACGCAGGCGGGCTGACGCCCGCCAAGGAGAAAAGGGCAAAAAGCACCGAAAAGACTGGCTGTCCGACGTGTGTGCCCTTGTTAATCGACGCT
>CAVEPP010000075.1:0-7552 GCA_963617605.1 Alloprevotella sp.
TCGGCTCGTTGCTGGCTGCAACTTTTCCGAGGCAAATATATTGTAACAGGAGGATGTATTTTATTATGCCGAAAACAAAATGGGAGGCGGTCGTATTCACCGCTATCACCGCCTGGATCATGGCCTACGTTATGACGCTCTACAATACGGTGCTGGCGTCCGGGAGCTTTGTGAACGAAACGTTCTATCTCGCGCTCAAAAGCATGTGGCTGGAGTTTGTCATTATATTTCTGTGCGCCTACTTTATTTCCAGCCGCATTGCAAAGAAGCTGGCCTTCCGTGTGGTGCGCCCCGGTGACCGGCCGATCGCCGTCATTCTGACCATTCAGGTATTCACCGTCATTTCGCAGGTGGCGCTTGCGAGCGTGCTGGGCGTATGGCACGGCTACGGCTTCACGCGCCAGTTTCTGCCGAATTATCTGACGGTATACTGCCGGAATTTCCTTATGGCGCTGCCGGTGTAGCTCTTTCTTGCCGGGCCGCTGGCAAGAGCGCTGTTCCGCCGCCTCTTCCGCCGCGCAAACGGCCCAGACGAGAAGAAGGTCGAAAAGGAGCTGCGGAAAGAGGGATTCGCGGAGTGACCGCGCCGCCCTACGAAGCGTAGGTTGCATATGCAGCCCCGGCGCGGTATGCTCTCCGTGAAAGGACGTGGGAATATGGATCATTATGTGACCGGCGGCGTGATCCGCGCGCTGCGGGAAAAGAAAAAGCTCACGCAATCCGCGCTCGCGGATAAGATCGGCGTGAGCGACAAGGCGGTGAGCAAGTGGGAGACGGGCCGGGGCCTGCCGGATATAACGCTTCTCGAGCCGCTCGCCGCGGCGCTCGGCGTATCGGTGATCGAGCTGATGCGCGGCGAGCCGGTCATCAACCGGAACGTATCGGCGAATATGCGGCGCGGCGAGCTCTATGTCTGTCCGGTGTGCGGCAACGTGCTGCACTCGCTCGGCGCGGCGGTCGTGAGCTGCTGCGGCGTGGCGCTCCCGCCGCTCGAGGCCGAGGAGTCGGATACGGAGCATGAGATCGTTATCGAGCCGGTGGAGGACGAGTTTTACGTTTCCGTCCGCCACCCGATGACGCGCTCTCATCATATATCGTTTCTCGCCTTCGTCTCGGACGAGCGGTTGGAGCTTGTAAAGCTCTATCCCGAGGGGGACGCCGCGGCGCGCTTTTCGCTGCGCGGCGGCGGGTGGCTGTACGCTTACTGCAACCGCCACGGGCTGGTACGCAAGCGGGTGTGAACACGTATAAATTCTCCGTTAATTTTTCTTGATATCATGTAAAGAAAATGTTAAAGTATTTTTGCACAAGGCAGAAATACTGCGGCGCCGCTCCGGCCTGTGCCGGGGCGGCGTTTTTTATCCCAAAAGGAGAGAAACGGGATAGCCATGGAGAAAAAGAGAAAGATCAGCTTCGGCATGTTTCTTGTGACGATCGGCATCGTGTACGGCGACATCGGCACCTCGCCGCTGTACGTTATGAAGTCGATCCTTGAGGGCAACGGCGGCATCGCGCACGTAAATGAGGAGTTTATCCTCGGCGCGCTCTCGCTCATTATCTGGACGATCACACTGCTCACAACCGTCAAGTACGTGCTCATTGCCATGCGCGCGGACAACAACGGCGAAGGCGGCATCTTCTCGCTGTACGCGCTCGTCAAAAAGGTTGCGCCGTGGCTCATTTTCCCGGCGATGATCGGCGGCGCGGCGCTCCTTGCCGACGGCGTGCTCACCCCCGCGGTCACGGTGACGACGGCGGTGGAGGGTCTGCGCAGCATCCCGGCGATGGATCGTTTCCTCGGCAGTGGGCAGGCGCGCGTCGTCCTTATCACGCTCATTATCATCAGCACGCTCTTCGCCGTGCAGTGGGCGGGCACGAGCAAGATCGGCAAGGCGTTCGGCCCGGTGATGCTCGTGTGGTTCTCGTTCCTCGGCGTCATGGGTGTGCTGCACGTTTTCAATCACCCCGGCGTGCTGCGCGCGTTCAACCCGGTGTACGCGGTGCGTATCCTCGTTTCGCCCTATAACAAAGCGGGCTTTATGATCCTCGGCAGCGTGTTCCTCGCCGCGACCGGCGCGGAGGCGCTCTATTCCGACATGGGCCACGTCGGCCGCGGGAACATCTATGCGAGCTGGCCGTTTGTGAAGGCGTGCCTTATTCTCAATTATCTCGGCCAGGGCGCGTGGATACTGACGCACACGTCCTCCGCCGAGCTCGCGGCGATCCCGGACATGAACCCCTTTTTCCGGATGCTTTCTCCGGCGCTGCGCGCCCCTGCCGTCGCGCTCGGCGCGCTCGCAGCGATCATCGCCTCGCAGGCGCTCATCACGGGCTCGTATACGCTCGTGTCCGAGGCCATCCGGCTCGATCTCATGCCGCATCTCGAGGTGCGCTACCCCTCGGACACGAAAGGGCAGATCTACATCGGCGCGGTCAACACGGTGCTGTATCTCGGCTGCGCGGCGGTCGTGCTCTATTTCCGGACGAGCGCGCGCATGGAGTCGGCCTACGGCCTTGCCATCACCGTGACAATGCTTATGACGACGCTCCTGCTTGCGGTGTATCTCTGGAACATCCGCAGAAAGCGGGCGCTCGCGGTCGGCATTGCACTCGTGTTCGGCGCAATCGAGGCGGTGTTCTTCAGCTCGTCGCTGAGCAAGTTCGCCCACGGCGGGTATGTCGCGGTACTCATGGCGCTCGTGCTCTTTCTCATCATGGTCGTATGGCGGCGCGGCACGCAGCTCGAGCAGGAGTACGCCACGCGCCTGCCGGTCAGCGATTATCTCCCGAATCTCGATACGCTCCATGAGGACGCCTCGCTCCCGCCGCTTGCGGACAACCTTGTCTTTCTTGACAAGGCCGGGGATATGGACACCATCGACCGGGATATTCTTTACTCCATCCTCGACAAGGACCCCAAGCGCGCCGCGGCGTACTGGTTCATCAGCATGAACGTCACCGACGAGCCGGACACGAGGCGCTACAGTGTCGAAACCTACGGCACGGACTACATCTTCCGCGTCCGGCTCGATCTCGGCTTCAAGTGCCACCAGCGCGTGAACGTGTACCTCCGGCAGATCGTGCGCGATCTCATCGAGAGCGGCGAGCTGCCGCCGCAGGAGCGGAAATATTCGATCTACGGCAAGTCGGACGTAGGCTCGTTCAAGTTCATTTTCCTGCACAAGGCGGTGCCGTCAAAATCGGAGCTTTCCTTCCTTGACGAGCTGGTGCTCAACACGAAATACGCCATCCGGCGCGTCGCCGGCTCCAAGGTACGCTGGTACGGGCTGGACACCTCCTCGCTCGTCGTGGAGACCGTGCCGCTCATCGTCGGCGGCAAGGCACCGCGCAGCAGCCGGCTGGAGCGGGTCAAATAAAGCAGAAATAGCTCTTCCTCAGTCAGCTCCCTCGTCAGAGGGAGCTTTTTTTATCGGCTCCTCCGCCGGTTCCGGTGTGGGTTCCGGCGTTGGCTCCGGCTCCCGGACCGGCTCGGGCACGACGGTCACGAGCGCGGTGAGCGTGTTTTTCAAAAGCTCCTCGCGCACAGCCTCCGCGCAGGAGCCGTCCGCAAGATGCGCCGCCGCGTTCCAGCGCGCGCGGAGCTGCGCGGGATAGCCGGACGCATCCCCCTGCGCCCACGCCGCGGCGAAGCCCTCGCAGAACGCCGCGCCGAGATCGTCCCGCTCCGGGAACGTCAGCTCCTCCAGCCGCTGCGCGGCTGCAAGCGTTTCGATCGCCTGTGCGGAAAACCCGTCTCCGGCCGCCGAGCGCAGCGCGGCGAGCACCGCGTCGCGGAAGATTTCCGCATCCTTTTCCTCCAGTCCGGGCGCGAAAAACCATAGGGCCTCGTCCGCGCCTGCCGATGCCGTGCCGCATACGGCCGCCGTATCCGGCAGCGAGGCGCGCACGCGCTTATCGAGAAGCGATCCGCTGCGTTCCAGCGCTGCGGCGAGCGCGGCGAGCCGGACGCGCGTCCATTCGCCCGCGCGCGGGCAGACGATGCCGAAATACACGCCCCCGGTTTCTTCTCCGGCAAGCGATACCGCTTCCTTTACCGGCTTTTCGATGCGGCAATAGGCCGCATCGGGCGCGAGCGTTTCCCCGGCATCCGCGCCGGAGAATATCCCGTCCAGCCACGAGAGGATATCGGACGCCCCATCCGCCGCGCAGACGACAGCGAGCATGTTTTCCGCCGAGACCGGCCCCGCGCCGTTCCCGGCGGCGTCGCTGCCGGGAAGAAGGTACGCGAGAAATGCGCGGTATGCCGCCTCCGCGTCCGGCACGGCTTCCGTCTCCGCGCCGAAGAGCGCGCCGAGACTCTCCTTTGCACCGCGCAGAAGCTCCCCGGCCGAGTCCGCTGTGAGCGTCACGCGGCGGAGTCCGTCCGTTGTGCGCCCCGCGAGCGTGAGCGCTGGAGCCGCGCCGGTGTCCTCTATGTACACGACCGCCGCGCCGCTCTTCTCGTGCGTAAGATAGGTGACCTTCCCGCCGGGCGTATCCAGACGCTCGGTCTTTTCGACGCGAAAGCCGGAGACCAGCTCGCCCACGCCGGGCAGCGCGGCGCTCCGGCGCACAGAAAAGCCGCTGCCTACCGTGAACACGAACACGATAAGCAGCAGCCAGACAAGTTTCCGATTGGGTTTTTTCATTGGTGCATGTCCCCTTCTCCGCAATATTGTTTTACAGAGAAAGTATATGCGCGGGAAATTCAGGATATGACGCCCGTGCCAAAGGCGGGAATTTCTTCCTCGCCGGAGGCGGAAAGCTCCTGCACGTACCCGTCCGAAAGGCCGGTCTCGTCCAGAATGGAGAGCGCCGCGTCCCATTCCTCCGGCGTGAGCGTCCGGCGCAGCTCCGGGAATTTTTCCAGATTCCCGCAGGGGGTGTACTGCGCCATGAGCGACACGAGCACCGTGCCGGGCGCGAACGTGTCCGCGATCCAGAAAAGCGCGGCGCGCGTATTTTCGATCTGCCCCGGCAGCACGAGATACCGGATCATAACGCCGCGGCGGAGAAGGCCGTTTTCGTCCAGCTCGAACGCGCCGGTATGCTCCGCCATGCGCTTTATGGCGCTTTTTGCCGCCGCCGGATAGTCCGGCGCGCGGGAATAGCGCGCTGCGAGCGCCGGGTCGGTATACTTAAAGTCCGGCAGAAAGACGCTCACCTGCGGCGCGAGCGCATCCACGGTCTCGACGGTCTCATACCCCGACGAGTTCCACACGACCGGGATCTTCGGCGCGGCGACAGCAAGCGCTTCCCGTATCTCCGGCGTGAACTGCGTGCCGGTGACGAGATTGAGGTTGTGCACGCCCTTCGCTTCCAGCGCGGAAAATATCTCCGCGAGGCGCTCGACGGAGACCGTCTCGCCGATCCGGCCGCGGCTGAGCGCGTAGTTCTGGCAGTATACGCAGCCGAGCGGACACCCGGCGAAGAACACCGCGCCGCTCCCCCGCTCGCCGCTGATGCAGGGCTCCTCGCCGTAGTGCGGCGCGGCGCGCGCCACGCGCACGGCGCTTCCCATATGGCACACGCCTGCGCTTACCGCGCGGTCTGCCCCGCACTGCCGGGGGCAGAGGCGGCACTCACTCATGCAGTACCTCGGCGATAACGGCGTCGTCCGAGCGGCTGGTGCGCTCCGGTTTTTTGCGGCCGCATTCCATGCCCTTGAGCGCGAGCTTGAGCATCTTTTTGAGCGTGTACTTGCTCTCCCCGGCTTCGCGGGCGCGGCGGTCATAGGAAACGGTGCCGACCTTCGCGCCGAGCCGGTTCACGAGCCCGCGCAGGAATAGATCGTCCCCGTGATAGTGCGAGAGCGCTTCGAGCGCGGCGGTATCCATGAGACGGTAGTCGGCGTGGTCGTAAATGAGATCGGAGCCGAAGAGCTTCATAAGGCCGTAGTACCCGCGGGCCGTGGTGCGCTTGAGGAACGTATCCGTCGCGCGCGAGGCGCGCACGCCGCAGACGATGCCGCAGCCTTCCTTATATTTCTCCACCATTTTGTCCATCGCGTCGATGTCGTCCTGCAGGTCGGCGTCGATGCTGATGGTGATGTCGCACCGGGTGCGCGACCACATGAGCCCCGCGGTAAGGGCGTTCTGGTGGCCGCGGTTGCGGATCTGGCGCAGGCCGGTGAAGTGCGCGTCGCTCTCGTGGAGCGAGCGGATGATGCTCCATGTGGCGTCCTTCGAGCCATCGTCCACGAGGACGATACGGCTTTCCGGCGCGATGGCGCCCGCGTCGATCAGATCGCCGAGCTTTTTGCGAAATACCGGTGCGCTGAGCGGCAGAGCCTCTTCTTCGTTGTAGCAGGGCACGACAATATAAAGGATCGGAAGCGATTTCATGAAGTTTTCTCCTTCCAGAATAATATCCGGCAGTGCGCCAAATACTGATACTGGCATTTTACACCAAAACACTGCACAGTGCAACGAAACATTTTGTTTGAAAGAACACGGTTTTTTTCGTAAGAAATGGACGAAAACCAACACATTTCACTTGCAAAATGCGAATCAGTGTACTACAATGCGCTCAGAAGAAAAAAACTATTATTAGGAGGTCTAGGATATGAATTACAAAAAGAAGAGCATCCGCGACGTGAGCTTTGCCGGCAAGAAAGTGCTGCTGCGCGTGGACTTCAATGTGCCTCTGGACAAGACGACCCACGAGATCACCAACGACAAGCGCATCCGCGCCGCTCTGCCCACGATCCAGTACCTGCTGGACGACGGCGCTGCGCTGATCGTCTGCTCCCATCTCGGCAAGCCCAAAAAGGATCCCGACGCCAAGACCAACCTGACCCTCAAGCGCGTTGCCGTCCGCTTCGCCGAGCTGCTCGGCAAGCCGGTCGAGTTCGCCGAGGATACCATCGGCCCCGACGCCAAGGCGAAGGCCGCCGCGCTCAAGCCGGGCGAAGTGCTGCTGCTCGAGAATACCCGCTTTGATCCCCGCGAGGAGAAGAACGATCCCGAGTTCGCCAAGGAGCTCGCTTCCATGGCGGAAGTGTACGTTTCCGACGCGTTCGGCGCGGTGCACCGCGCTCACGCCTCCACCGCCGGCGTTGCGGACTATCTGCCCGCGTACTGCGGCTTCCTCGTGGAGAAGGAGCTGACCGCTCTCGGCGGCGCGATGGACGATCCCAAGCGCCCGCTCGTGGCCGTTCTCGGCGGCGCGAAGGTCGCCGACAAGCTGGCCGTGATCGAGAACCTGCTCAAGAAGGCCGACACGCTCGTCATCGGCGGCGGCATGGCGTTCACGTTCCTCAAGGCCAAGGGCTACGAGACCGGTGCCTCCCTGCTCGACGAGGAGAAGATCGACTACTGCAAGAACATGCTCGCTAAGGCGGAAGAGTCCGGCGTGAAGCTGCTGCTGCCGGTGGACGTTGTCGTTGCCGACAAGTTTGCCGCCGACGCCGAGAGCCAGGTCGTCGCCGCGGATGCCATTCCCGCCGGCTGGATGGGTCTGGATATCGGTCCCGAGACGCAGAAGCTCTTCGGCGAGGCCGTGAAGAACGCCGGCACCGTTATCTGGAACGGCCCCATGGGCGTCTTTGAGT
>CAVEPP010000076.1:0-7465 GCA_963617605.1 Alloprevotella sp.
GCGTGAGGCCGTCCACAAAGGCGATCGGGACAAAGACGCAGATCGTCGTGAGCGTGGAGGCCGCGATCGCGCCGCCGACCTGCCGTGCGCCGGACACGGCGGACTTGACCGTTGATTCGCCGAGCGCGCGCAGGCGGTACGTGTTTTCGATGACGACGACGGAGTTATCTACCAGCATGCCGACCGATATCGACAGGCCGGAGAGCGACATGATGTTGATGGAAACGCCGGTGAAGTACATGAGCGAGAGCGCGAAGAGCAGGCTGATCGGGATCGAGCAGAGCGTGATGACCGTCGGCCGCCAGTCGCGCAGGAAGAGGAAGAGGATGACGACCGAGAAGAGCGCGCCCCAGAGAAGGCTCGAAAGGATCGAGTCGCGCAGGAGGTAAATGTAGTCGCCCTGATCCATGAGCGCGGTGAACGTCAGCCCCGGATACTGCGCGCTCAGCTCCTCAAAGGCGGCGTTGATGTTGTCAGACACCTTCGCCGTCGCGTAGTTCGACTGCTTGGAGAACATAAGGATGAGACCGTTGTTGCCGTTGAGCGAGGCATAGATCTCCCCTTCGTTGTCGGCGCGGACGACGTCCGCCACATCGCACACGCGGATGGGGTCGAGCCCTTCGATGCCGAGATCGAACAGCACGAGATTTTCGAGCTCTTCGCCGTCGGCGATGGCGTTGCCGACGGTCACGATGACGCTGTTGCCCTTTTCGTCGTACACATACCCCGCGGGCATATCGAGATTCTGCGCCGCAACGAGGCTGCTCACCGTTTCAAGAGTGAGGACGTTGTGGAGATCCGCGGCGTCGAGCGCGGAGGCGAGCTGATCCTCGAGCGTCTGCACCGCGGCGTCGAGCTGCGCCTGCGCGCTCGAGAGCGCGGTCTGCGCCGCGGCAAGCTGGCCGCCGGCGAGCGAGATCTGCGTCACGCCGCCCATGAGCTCGGCGGGCAGCTCTTCGAGCTGCTTCTGCAGATTTTCGAGCGATTCCATCTGCTTTTTGGAATCCTCTTCGAGCTGGGCGTAGTTCTCCTCCGCCTCGGCGATCTGCGTGCGCAGTTCTTCGACCTGCACGCGCGCCGTCTCTACCGCGACGGCCTGCGCTGCGCGGGCCGTGCGCTGCGCGGAGAGATTCACGTCGTTGAGATTGTTCATCGTGCGGACGCTGCCGAGATCGGTGCAGCCCTTGGCGTTGAGCGCGGCGACCGTGTCCGCATCCAGCCCGGCGTCCTCGAGCGTCGTGGAGGCGTCCATGGAGTCGTAAGGCTCGCCGAGCGCCCTGGAATAGAGCTCGCTGTCCGCTTCGAGCGACGCGATGCGCGCGTCCGTTTCGGCAAGCTGCGCCTCGGCTGCGGCGAGCGCGTCCTCCGCCTGCGTGAGCTGCTCCTTTAAAAGATCGATGGCGGCGCGGGCCGCGGCGAGCTTTGCCGCGCTCTCCCCGGCGGCGGTGACCGTGTCGGCAAGGTCGGTTTCACCCTGCTTGATGGAATCGGTGATGCTGCTGGAAGCGCCGAGCAGCTGGTTCGTCCCGGCCTCGACCTGGCCGCGGTTCTCGTCCAGCTCCTTTTGCGCGTCTTCCAGCTGCTGTCTGGCGTCCTCCATGGCGGCGTTGATCGCATCGGCAATCTTCTCGTTCATTTTGTCGAGCTTTTTCTCGTTGACCTCAATGGTCATCGTCCGCTCGATCATGCCGCCGGTTGTGATGCTCGCTACGCCCGTCGTGCCCTCCAGCGAGGGGATCACGGTGTCCTTGGCGAAACGTGAGAGCTCATAGCGGTCCATTTCGGAGGAATCGACCGCCGCGACCATTACGGGAATCATGTTCGGGTTGATGCGGATGATGCTCGGTGTGCCGATCGTGTCGTCCCAGCTGCCGGTGAGCATCTGTGTTTTCTGCAGGATATCCACCACGGCGCTGTCCATATTCGTGTTCTGCTCAAATTCCAGCACGAGCATCGAGTAGTTCTCCGCCGAGGTGGACGTTACGGTCTTGATATCGTTGAGCGTCGCCATGCTCTGCTCCATCGGCTTTGTGACGACGGCCTCGACCTCCTCGGGCGCCGCGCCCGGATACGTCGTCACCACAACGACGTAAGGATAGTCCATGTTCGGCATAAGATCGGGCGTCATTTTGAGGTAGGACATCACGCCGAACACCAAAATGGCGACCACCGCCACGAACACGGTAAACGGTTTTTTTACACTGAAGGAGGTCATGGAGCAGGATCCTTTCGGAAAACGGATTGATTTTATTATGATAGCACCGCACCGCCGCGAAATCGTGAATTTTCATTGAATTTTAACGAAAAAATAAGACGCAGCTTATGATTTCAGCTGCGTCTTAACAGGGCCTTTATTGGATTGTCGGGAAGAAGGGAAAACAATCCCTCAGTCGGCTCCGCCGACAGCTCCCTTTGCACAAGGGAGCCTTTCAGGGCAGCGTGGTCAAAGCCTCCCTTGTGTAAAGGGAGGTGGCACGGCGCACAGCGCCGTGACGGAGGGATTGCTGGCTTTTGTCGCCTGTTGGCTTTTTATGCCGCTTTGAGCGTCTTTCTCTCTTTGAGGACCTGCATAACCACGATCGCGCCGACGATGACGATGCCGATCACGTCCGTCACCGTGCCGGGGTACACGAGGCACAGGCCGCCTGCGGCGGAGAGGATGCGCAGATACCAGGGGATGCTCCCGCGGTAGTAGCCCTCGAGCGCCATGCCGATGCCGAACATTCCGACGAGAGAGGTGATCGCAATGACGACAATCTCCGCGGCCGTCGTATCAACGAGTACCATCGCCGGGTTGTAGGCAAGAATATACGGGATAATGAACGCCGCGATGGCAAGCTTCGTTGCGTTGAAGGCGGTCTTCATCGGGTTGGCGCCGGCAATGGCGGCGCCCGCGTAGGCGGCGAGCGCGACCGGCGGCGTGAGGTCGGCGACGATGCCGAAGTAGAACACGAAGAAGTGCGCAGCGATCGTGGGAATGCCCATCTTGACGAGAATGGGGGCGCAGGTTGTCGCCATGATACAGTAGTTGGCGGTCGTCGGCACACCCATGCCGAGCACGATGCAGCAGAGCATGGTCAGCACAAGAGCCAGAAGCTTCGCGTCGCCGGAGATGTTGACGATGGCGTTGATGAGGTCGTTGGCCAGACCGGTCATCGTGAGGCAGCCGGCGACAATGCCTGCGATGCCGCACGCCACGCCCACGGAGATGCACCCCTGCGAACCGGCGGCCAGCGCTTCAAAGAACTTCTTCGGCGTCATGCGCGTTTCGCTGGAGAACATGCTCACAACGATGGCGGCAATCGTAGCGAGAGCCGCGGAAAACGCCATGGTATGCTGGTTGGAGGAAACGAGATAAATGAGCAGAGCCAGCGGCAGCAACAGATAGATCTTCCCCAGCAGCGGGCGCAGCGCCGGCAACTCGTTGCGCGGCACGCCTCTTAGCCCAGTTTTTTTCGCCTCCAGATGAACGCAGATGAAAATTCCGGTGAAGTAAAGAATTGCGGGGAGAATTGCGCGCACCACGATGTTGGAGTACGGCAGCGAGACATAGTCCACCATGAGAAACGCCGCCGCGCCCATGATGGGCGGCATGATCTGCCCGCCGGTAGAGGCTGCGGCCTCCACCGCTCCGGCAAATTCGGGCTTATAGCCCATCTTCTTCATCATGGGGATTGTGACGGAGCCCGAGCCGACGGTGTTGGCGACGGAGGAGCCGGACACCATGCCCTCAAGCGCGCTGGCGATAACAGCGGCCTTCGCCGGGCCGCCGGACGCCCAGCCGGTGAGGGCGTTGGCAAACTGAATGAACAGGTCGGCGATTCCGGTGCGCTCAAGGAACGCGCCGAAAATGATGAATACCGCGATGTACTTGGAGCAGACGTTGACCGGTGTGGAGAGAATGCCCGTCTTCTTATAGAAGATTGAGCAGACGAGCGATTTGAACGCCCCCGCGCCGAGACCGCGCTTGACGCCGTAGTAGTAGAGCGCATACGCGATGAAGATGCCCGCCACGATCATGATGGGCACGCCGGTGCTCCGGCGGCAGAGCTCAAAGAGCGCCGCAATGCCGATGACGCCGAGCACGACCTCATACGTTTTGAGCGCCGGGAGCTGCTGCACGATGGTGTTGGCGTTGAAGCAGAAATAGAAGAACGATGCCGCGCCGAGAGCCATAATGACCCAGTCGTACCAGGGGACGAAGTTCACGCGGAACTCGTGCTTGTGGCTGGGGAAAATGAGGAAGCCCGCGATCAGCAGCCCGCCGACGAACGACGTGAGCCGCACCTCGTCGAGCATCGTGCCGAACAGCGTTACATACACCTCAAAAATGGCGAACGCCGCAAGATACGCCTGCACGGCGATCTTCGGCTTGCCCTCCCAGGCGCGGGTATTCGATTCGCGGTCATACTTGCGCATGACGTCGTTGAGATTTTTTGTCGCGTCGTGAGACATGGGACTACCTCCCGCTTTTTAATGGAAGCTCTCTCGTCAGAGGGAGCCAGGGTAGTTTACTGCAAACCCGGTAGCCTCCCTCTTTGAGGGAGGTGGCTCGGCGCAGCGCACCGAGACGGAAGGAGTCAACTCCCCCAGTCAGCGGCTTTGCCGCTGCCAGCCCCCTCGGAGAGGGAGCCATTTGAAACAGGAGGGGCAAAGCCCCTCCCCTATGGTTTCGGATCGCCGGGAGGATCAGCCGGCGGTCTCGACGGTGATGCCGTTTTCGGCGAAGTACTTCGCAGCGCCCGCGGCGAACGGAACGGCGATGCCCTCGGTGGCAAAGGTCAGATCGATGCTGTTGCCTTTCTCGTGCAGGGCGACGATGTCGTCCTTGCTCTCCATGATGGTCTTGACGATGGTGTAGGCGGTGTCGTCGTCAAGATCGGCGCGGCAGACGAGCGTGGCCTTCACGGTGATGGTGGCGCAGTCTTCGTCATACCCGGCGTAGGTACCGGCGGGCAGGACGAGCTTGGCGTACCACGGGCAGGCCGCGAGCAGCTTTTCCATGTGTGCGTCGTCAAAGCCGATCATGTATACGGTCTTGGAAGCGGCGAGCTCGGTAACGGCCGGGGTCGGCGCGCCGGCGCAGAGGAACGCGGCGTCGATCTTGCCGTCCTTGAGGCTCTCGGTGCTGTCGCCGAAGGACTGGTACACGGGGGAGACATCGTCGATGGTCATATCGTAGGCGGCGAACACGTCGATGGCGTTGAAGTACGTGCCGCTGCCGACGTCGCCGACGCACACGCGCTTGCCGCGCAGGTCTTCCACGGTCTTGAGCGAGGGATCGGCCGTGACGATCTGCACCGTTTCGGGATACAGCGCGCACAGAACGCGGAAGCCGTCGATCTTGCCGGAGTCGGCAAAGGAGTTCGTGCCGTTGTAGGCGTAGGTCATAACGTCGGACTGGACGGTCGCAAGATCGTACATGCCGTCCTGCATGCTCACGAGGTTATCCTTGGAGCCGCCGGTCGCAACGACCGTGAGCTTGACGTTGGTCTTCTGTCCGATCACAGTGCCGAGAATGCCGGTGTAGCCGTAATACGTGCCGCTCTCGCCGCCGGTGCCGACGTTCAGCGAAACGCTGCTCGCCGCCGGGGTAGCGGATTCGCCCGAGCTGCTGCCGCAGGCGCACAGCGCGAACACCATGCACAGCGCCAATACCAGAGCCAGAACCTTTTTCATTTCTTTTTCCTCCTTGTCATTCTGACGGATGCGCTTCCCGCAAAACCGCGAAATTTGCAAGCCGCATGAAATTTCTTTCGTATAAACGCATTATAAGCGCTTAAAACGCCGATTGCAAGACTGAATTTGAATTTTACGAGAAATTATTATGCAAAAAATTTAGCAAAGTAAATTCGGAAACTGTGCAGAACGGCGAAATGCCCCCGCGCCGGTATGCGAAGAGATTACGACACGGGGGCATATATGGAAAATCGCCGCCGGGAGCCCGGCGGCGATCCACTATATTTTGTGTTTTCAGCAGTAGATATCCACGGCGTGGTAGTGTGAGCGCAGGCAAAGCTCCTGATGTGCGCCGCCGTCCTCGCCGTCTCGCGTCCAGGGGACGGGCTCCTCAAACGTGAACTTCACGAAACTCGACTGCACGACTGTGAGACAGGGACTGTCGTAGGTCTTGTTGAGCACGCCGGTGAGGATGCTGTTGATCTCCGCCACATCCTTCGGGCGGCGCACGAGCAGCACTTCAAACTTGCCGTCCGAGAGATCGACGAGATCGTCGTTCAGACGCACCATGCCCGCGACGCTCAGCGAGTTGGACATGGCACCGTAAATGAAATCGCCCTCGATGACGCCGTCCTCGTGCTCAATGACGGCCTTGTAGCTTTTGATGGTGGAAAGGGCGTTCAGCCCGCCGAGGACATACGCCAGATGGCCGAGCGTGCGCTTGAGCTCCTGGTCGGTCTTGTAGCTCACCTCGGTGAACGCGCCGAACGCGGCGATATACGTGAAGAAGCCTACGCCGTCCATCTCGCCGACATCGTAGTGCAGCGGCTTTCCGGCGAGGATCATCTCGGCGGCGCGCGCCGGCTGGCGCATCGGAAGGCCGAGCGTGTTTGCCACGTCGTTCGCGGTGCCCATCGGGATATAGCCGAGCTTGGGGCGCTTTTCCTCCGGCAGCGTCATCAGACCCGCGATCGTGTCGGAGAGCGTGCCGTCGCCGCCGAGACATACGAGTCGCTCATAATTTGCGGCGTTTTCTGCAACGATCTTCGACGCCGTGCCCGGCGCGGTCGTATAAAATACCGTCGGGCAGTACCCGTTCAGAGCGAACGTGGAGACCGCCGTGCCGAGATTGAGATCGGACATCGACCGCCCGGCGGCGGGATTCACCAGCATCATTAAGGACTTGGCCATAGCATATACCTCGCAAATGTTGTTCGTTTATGTATGGGCGGGGCGCTGCTCCGCCCGGATAATTATTATAATGTATCTTCCGTTGGAATTTATGTCTTTTTTGCAAATTTGCAATTTCTTTATGAAATATGAGAATAGAAAAACAGTGCGGCAGAACTCTGCCGCACTGTCCGGTTTTTGAGGATTATTCGCTCAGCGCGTTCATCTTGGAAGCCATGCTGGACTTCTTGCGAGCTGCGTTGTTCTTGTGGAGCAGACCCTTGGACACCGCGCGGTCAACCGACTTGACAGCGGCTTTGTAGGCAGCCTCGGCGTTCTCCTTATTTCCTTCCGTCGCAGCGGCGTCAAACTTTTTGATCGTGGTCTTGAGCTCAGACTTGTCCGCCTTGTTGCGCTCGGCGCGAACACGGGAGACGAGAACCCTCTTGGCCGAAGACTTGATGTTGGCCATTCTTTAGCCACCTCCTCCATTCAATACTCCTGCGGATCGACGAACCCGCGTTTTGATATTATAAAGGAGGATTCCTGATTTTGCAAGCACTTTTTTCGTTTTCCGGACAAAAATTTTGCATACTTTTGTGTCTCTATCAAATAC